>DATFKQ010000126.1:0-65519 GCA_035268565.1 Desulfotignum sp.
GAGCGTGGCCGGCTTCCTGCTTTTGCTGGTGGTGGGAACCGGGCCTTTCAATGCAGTACTTTACTCTCTGGCTGCAGTCTCCACCGGTGGTTTCGCCCCTCATGATGCCAGCCTGGCAGCGTTAAGCGGTCCGCTTGTTGATTTTTGCGTGATTCTCATCTGTCTCACCGGGGCTGTTCCTTTAAGTTTCTATCACAGACTCTACAAAAAGGACCCACGGCCCAACAGCGATACTATGCAATTGCGATGGATTAACTATATGGGGGTTTTGATAAGCCTGTTACCTGGTATTTCCATGGCAGCAAATGGGAAAAAAACCAGTCCAACCGCAACAATGCCAACGCTAAAGAACAAAATTGAGGTGTCACTGTCCAGGAAAGAAAAATATTACCAGGAGTCTGAATATGTCTGATACCCAGTTTGCATAGAGCCCCCATGTCTTTTTTCATCGATCTTTCCATCATCGGCGGGGGTCTCACCGGTACTGCCATGCTGTGGCAGTGTATACGGCAGGCACGCATGGCTGCAGACAGGCATCCTGAACTGCCTTCCCGGATACGCCTGCGGATTTTTGAAAAACAAACAACGTTTGGGCCGGGATTTCCCCACAACCAGGACATTGTTCTGCCCTTCCACATCACCAACATGTGCGCATCAGACATGGGGATATTTCCGGAAAATCCTGAGGATTTCCATTCATGGACCGTCAGAAACCGGTCCCTTTTGATCGCACGGTTCCACTGGCTGGGACCTTTTTTCGACCTCCAGAAGAATTTTCCGGCTGTCTGTGATCATTACCCCCGGGCCGTCATGGGAGAATACCTGACAGCACGGTTTTTGCGTGCGGTTACACTGGCCCGGCAAATGGGGATTACGGTTGAACACCACTGCTGCACAGAGGTTTGTGACATGCAGCAGGCATCCGGAAGCTTTTGCCTTTCCTGTCACAACACGGCCACAGGGAAACACTCGGTCATACAGACAGCCCAGGTCCTGATCGCCACCGGTCACTGGCAGAAACAAAGCCGGGATCCCTGTTTTTTCCCGTCTCCCTGGCCGGCGCAAACGCTTGCACAGCGCATCCCCATGGGCGCAAAGGTCGGTATCCTCGGCACCAGTCTCAGTGCCATAGAAACCCTGCTGACATTGACGTCAGAAAACCGGTTTGCCCGGTCTGAAAGCGGTGATCTGGTGTATCAGCCCCCGGAAAACACCCGGACATTCTGTCTTTTTTCACGAAAAGGCCTGCTGCCCAAAGTCAGGGGCAGGACCGGATCCTACCGGAACCGCTATTTCTGCCGTGACAGTCTGGAAAAGATGCTGGCGGACACGCCCGGCACCAGTTCCCGGGAGGCTGTTTTTTCACTCCTGAATGCTGAGCTGCAGAGCGCATACGGCCATCCATTCAACTGGGATGAAATCACAAGCCCGTCAGGGACACCGGAAGCCGTGCTGGCACAATCCATCACAGATGCCGTTCAGGGAGACACCCCCGGGGGAGATGTCCTCTGGCAGACGGTGCTGTCCCAGGGACTGGGCATGGTAAAACAGCTCTACCTCAACCTGACACCCTTGCAGCGCAGGATGTTTGAGGAACAGTATGCCTCTGCTTTTTTTACCCATGCCGCAACCCAGCCCATAATCAACGCAGAAAAACTGCTGGCATTGATCAGGGCAGGCATTGTAAGAATAATACGGCTGGGATCCGCATACCGGTTATTGAAAGATGATCCGCAGGGCCGGTATGTGTTTGTGTACAAGGATCCAAAAGGTTCTGCAAACAAGCAGGCCTGTTCATACCTGGTGGATGCCCGGGGCCAGGAAAAATCAATTCTGACGGACCCTTCTTTACTGACACAATCCATGGTCGCCCGGGGCATTGTGCTGACGGAGGAGTACCCGCCGGCCGACACATGCAAAGAGGGTGACAGCGCCTGCAAAACCGGCCGCCATGACACCGGCAGCATATGGATCAATCCGGACACCCACCAGGTCATGCAGCGACATTGCGACGGTCAGATAAGGCCGGCTGATTCTTTGTATGCCGTCGGTGCCATGACAAGGGGGCAGATCATTGATGCCAGTATGGCCAAAAGCATTGTCAGATCGGTTTCAAAGGCTGCCGCGCACCTGTTTGAAACAGCCGGTTTCGTCCGGCACCTGTAATAGTGTTTTATGTTCCAAAACGCCGGGGAATATGATATTTTATCATTTTTAAATTGCACAAACAGGAAAAAGGCATATGTTGACACACATGGACACTTCAGATATCAGAATCGGCATGGGCACGGATGTGCATGGGTTTGCCACAGACCGGGACCTGGTCCTGGGCGGGGTGAAGATCGACCATGACAAGGGGCTGGCCGGCCATTCTGATGCAGATGTGCTGATCCATGCGGTATGCGACGCCATCCTGGGTGCGGCCGGCCTGGGGGATATCGGGGACCTTTTTCCGGACACTGATCCGGCATACAAAGACTTGGATTCCCGGGTCCTGCTGGCAGCCTGCGCCCGGAATCTGGCCCGGGCCGGATACCGGATCATGAACCTGGACTGCACTGTGTTTGCCCAGGTCCCGAAACTGGGGCCGAAAAAACAGGAGATGGCAGCCGGCATGGCTGAAACACTTGAGATATCGCCAGGGTGCGTAAACGTGAAAGCCACCACCACCGAGCACCTGGGATTCATCGGCCGGAAAGAGGGCATTGCAGCCCAGGCCGTTGTTTTGATTGCAACCTGTTCCACTTGACATTCAGGAAAAAAATATGAGTTTGAAAATATACAACACCCTCACCGGCAGAAAAGAAACCTTTGTTCCCATTGAAAAAGACACGGTCAAGATGTACGTGTGCGGGCCCACGGTCTATGACACCAGCCATATCGGCCATGCCAGGTCTGTGGTGGTGTTTGACATGATCTTCCGGTGGCTGACCCGCATCGGGTATGCAGTCACCTATGTGCGCAACTTCACGGATGTGGATGACAAGATCATTAAAAAGTCCAATGAAACCGGAGAGGCGTGTACTGCCATCACAGAAAAATATATTGATGAGTTTCACCAGGAAATGGATGCGTTGAATGTGCTGCGGCCCACCATGGAACCCAAGGCCACCGAACATATCGCGCATATCATCGAATTTGTGGAAAAGCTCATTAACAAGGGCAAAGCCTATGCCGTGGATGACGGGAATGTGTATTTTTCCATTGACGCGTTTGAAAAATACGGCAAGCTGTCCGGCAGAAACCCGGAAGACATGCGGGCCGGGTCCCGCATCGCAGTGGAGGAAAAAAAGAAAAACCCGCTTGATTTCACCCTGTGGAAACCGGCCAAGGCAGGAGAACCATATTGGGAAAGCCCCTGGGGCAACGGCCGGCCCGGCTGGCACATCGAGTGCTCAGCCATGAGCCATGAATATTTGGGAGAAGGGTTTGACATCCACGGCGGGGGCAAGGATCTGATCTTTCCCCACCATGAGAACGAGATCGCCCAGAGCGAGGCTTTGTTCGGCACCCGGTTTGTCAAATACTGGATTCACAACGGGTTTGTGGACATCAACAACGAGAAAATGTCCAAATCCCTGGGCAATTTCACCATGATCAAAGATGTGCTGGCCCATTATTCACCCGAAGTGATCCGCATGTTTCTTTTGTCCAATCACTACCGCAGCCCCATTGACTTCAGTGACCAGTCCATGCACGAGGTGGGGATGGGCCTGGACCGCATCTACGGGTTTTTAGAGCGCCTGGAAAATCTGGGCATCGCGGCGGGATCAGACAGGGACGGCCCTTTGTGGCGGGCATTTGCCGATGCCATGGACGATGATTTCAACTCGGCAAAAGGACTGGCAGCCGTGTTTGAAACCGTGAAAAAAGGCAACAAGGTTCTGGACCAGGCTTCAGACCGGCCTGATGATGCTGTCCTGGCCGAAATGGCACAGATCAGAACGGACATGGCTGCCATCTCCGGCATCCTGGGGATTTTCCTTGAAACGCCCTCTGCCTGGTTTGCGGCTAAAAAGGACAAGGGCATGGCGGATATGCCCGTGACACCGGAACAGGTGGAGGCATTGATCGCTGAGCGGACCCAGGCCAGAAAAAACAAGAACTTTGCCCGGGCTGACGAGATCAGAGACCAGCTCCAGGAGATGAACATTATTCTGGAGGATGGTGCGGCCGGCACCACCTGGCGGTTTGCCTAGCCCGTTTCGGCAGATGGTCAGGCATCGGTATATGCCTTTTCCTTACTCCTCAGTTTGTGTTTTAAAAATAAGAAAATGAGGAAGGACGACCGGGTTGCAGGTTTTCCGGGTTAGCGAGGGACTATCCGGTCCGCATGGGAATGATGTTTTCCGTTTCCCGTGCCGACAGGTTCACCCCAACCCGGATCGCCTTGAGCCCCATAACATCAGGCAGGTCATCCAGATCTATCAGTTCCGGGTCGTTTTTCAGCTGGCCCAGGTCAGTGAGAAACCGGATGTGCTGCTCAATCTCCCTTTGTTCTGCGGAATTGGCATACACCAGGGCAACCCGGCCCGGCTGGGTGAGGCGCTCTCCGGATCCCTTGACCAGGGCCTTGTCCAGGCGGGACTTGATGATCTCATGGCGCACATCATACGCCCCGTCCACATCGAACCGTTTTTCATCATACCGGAACCGGATGGACAGCGGGGAGTGATTCACCAGGATGAGGTGGCAGGTGTCCAGTGGAATCTTCAGGTCCGGCTTGACTTTTTGTGTCTGCCGGGCCATGCCGCAGGCCACCATGATCTGCCACAGGGTCATGTCCTTGATGTGAAACCCTGACAGGGTGCCGCTTTCCATCATGGCGGCCCCGATGTACATCATGTAGTCCACCCCGTCGGTCTGACGCTTTTCAAAATAATGGGGAAAGGTTTCCTGGATCCGGGCATCCTCTTTTTCCACATAGGAGGAGAGGGCAGCATTCAAGGCAGCCACGCTGTCCTCATATTCCTTTCGCTTGTGATGGATCATGCCGGTTGCAGGGTCCACGGCCCGGTTGTAGCGGTCGATCTTTTCCGCCATGTCACCGGAGATCTTTTTCAGAGAATCATAGGTGGCAGCCACTTCCTGGTTCAAAAGCTGATACACGCTGTCCTCATCACTGGAGGTGACACCGGCGGACAGGGTGCCGCTGAGTTTGTCGATACGGTACACATACTCCCGGAGCAGGGGCCAGGGCCTTTTTTCGGCAGCAGATACCATGATCTCCCTGGCCAGGGCCAGCTGCCGGCTCAGGTCCTGCTGGATCCCCTGGTTCCTTGCCCGGGACGAGCCCCGGATATCGGACTGGCCGTAAAAGGGGACCACATCCTTGAACACGATATCTTCCATTTTCGGGGAGGGATTTCCCTGGCGCAGTGCATCCAGATGGGCCAGAGCCGCTTTTCTGAACCGCCATTCCACAGACGGATGCACCGCAGTGCACTGTTCTTTGATCACCGTCTGCACATGCTTAGCCAGTTCATCCTGGCCCCGCTTCAGAGCCACAGCAAACAATGGGGTAATCTGTTCCATGAGAATAGCTTCAAACGGTCCGAAATCATTGGGATACGGAGAAAACACCTCCAGCAGCCCGATTCTCCTGCCCTGGTAGGACAGCGGAGCCAGCAGCATGGACCGGATACCTGCAGTCGCAGCTTCTGATTCCGCATGCATCAATGGTTTTTTTCCGGACAGGTCTGCCACCCGGAAAACAGTGTCCCCCTGTGCAGCTGCCATCCAGACCGTTCCGTCCAGATCTTCCAGACAGAAATGGTGGGAATTGGAAAACAGGCAGTCCACTTTTGAATGGTGATCGTTTTTGGTCACCATAACCTGATCCCCTTTGAGGGAGGCAAGGGACACGCCCAGGTCCGGCCGGCGGAACAGCGACTGGATCCGGGATTCAATCTGCTGGATGCCCCGGGAGGAAAAAATGGAATTTTCGTCCACCAGATCCCGCTCCAGAAACGACAGGATTGCTTTTTCCGTCACATCCTGGACCCGGATAATGAGAAACCCCTTAAAATGGAACCGGGACAGATCGATAAACCGGGACAGCTGGTCCAGGTCGGTCAGGTGATCCATTAACCATTCTCTGTCTGTATCCGACAAGGGATGCGGCGTTCCCACCGGGGTCAATTCCACAAACCGGTGATCGGGAAACTCTTCGTAATAGCGGACCAGTCCGGTCTTCTCATCAGTCAGCCCCTGGGTGTTCAGATTGCTGGAAAACGGACCTGTAAATCCGTAAACCCGTTCCAGGATCATGTGGTAGGTGCTGAGGATTTTCTTGTTTATATCGAAATCACTTCTTTCCAGAAGCGTGGGTTTCAATACATGGTTGTCGTCCAGAAACAGGCGTTGAAATCCTGGTGTGGCATAAAACCCGTCAAACGAACAAGGGGCGAATGCCGCTGTCAGCTCCTGGTCAAAAGATGCCGGAGATACCACTGCAGTCATAAGGGTGTGGAGAATATCAGGATGCGCTTTCAGTAGGGCCATATCCTGAATATCTCCGTGAAAAGACCGGGGCATTTTCTCCATGATACCGGCAAACAGACCTGCCATATGGGGGCATCTGGGCACCAGCTCATTTTCCCAGAATTGAATCAAAGGTGCCAGGCTCAAGAAGGATTTGGCCTGCACACAGTCAGGCCATTTCAGGGACAGTGAATTTTCCATAGGTATTCTCCTGCATTATCTATATTGCCAATTTGTAAGCACCGGGTGGAAATTGTCAATACACCGCCGGTCAGCTCAGCAGTCTGGCCGAGGGCATGGTACTGCATTTTCTGGCTGTTACATAGGCATTCAGGGCATTCTCCAGCCCCTGATCAATGGGGGGTTTTTCATAGGATTCCAGCCGGGGGCCCAGCATGTCAAAGGCCTGATCCTCCACCCGTCTGCCCCCGCTTTTGTGCCACCGGGAAAAATCCTTGCGGTTGAACATCCGGGAGGCGGAAAGATTCCTGAATTTTTCAAAAGTGGAGGGGTGGACCAGGTACTGGCCCCCGATACCCACCTGGTTGATCAGGACTGTATCAATAGTTTCTCCGGCCCGGATAACCGGGGTTATCATGCCCCTCACCAGACGGCAGATCTCTTCGTCCAGCAGCCATTTTTCATATCCCATGGAAATATAGGACCCCATCTGACCGCAGGCATGGTATATGAAATGGGCCCCGTTGCGCACCACTGTACTCAGCATGAGGCTGGCTTCAGCCAGGGCCTGGGCATCGGGGAGGTGGGCATCGGTGAGCCCGCCCCCGGCCCGGCAGGGCAGGTTGTAGAATCCGGCCATCTGGGCGGTGGCACTGGCGATCTTGAGGGCTTCAGCCGTGCCCACTGCCGACACCATGGTGCGCATGTCAATGGGGGCGGAAGAAGACCCGTATAAAACCGGTGTACCCGGACTGACCAGCTGGGTCAGCACCACGCCGGCCAGGATTTCCGCGTTTTCCAGAGCCAGCAGTTCCGGCAGGGACACAGGGCCTGTCACCCCCGCCAGGATCATATTGGAGATTACCACAGGCTGCCGCCAGCCGGCCATCTGGAGGATCACATCCCCTTCTTCTTTGGAAAACCGCAGCGGCGACATGGTATTGGCCACTGCCAGCACCACCGGTTTTTCCAGCATTTTTTCCCGGCCGCCAAAAATGATGCCGGCCATCTCAAGGGTATCTGCTGCTTCTTTGCCGCTGCCGGATGCCCCGAAAATGGGTTTGTCGCACATGGTCATATAGGCCAGCATCATGTCCAGGTTGGCAGTGTCCCAGGGCTGGTCTGTGGGCTGCACCATGAGGTATCCGCCGATATCCAGCTGGTCTGATGTCTGCACCAGTTTGCAGCAGGCCTTGAAATCTTCAAAGGTGGCCTGGCGCTGGGTACCGTCTGTTCCGGCAATATTGGTGGCCCCGCCTGTAGGGCTGAACACAAAGCTTTCCTGGCCGATCTTCACATTGCGGGCCGGATTTCTGGCATGCACTGTGAATGCCGGTACTGTAGTGGAAAGGGCTTTATAAATATCGGTTTCTGCAAAATACACCCGGGTGCCATGGGTGGCAAATCCGTTGGCCTTGAACAGGCCGGCAATACGCTCATGATTGAAATCAATGCCGGTCTGTTTTAAAATGTTTACGGATGCCTCGTGAATCAGTGTCAGATCCTGGAAGGAAAGCCGCTGCATCCTGTCGATCATGGTTGTCTCCAAACAAAATTAAGATGTTTTTTTAGCCTTGTTCCCCTGCTGGTTTCTGGTGAATCTGGCCCAGGCATCCCGCAGGGTCACTGTGCGGTTGAACACCGGTGCGCCCGGGGTGCTGTCCTGCGGATCCAGACAAAAATACCCCAGCCGTTCAAACTGAAACACCTGTTCAAAAGCAGCGTCTGCCAGGCCTTTTTCCAGTTTGCAGTCAAACAGGGTTTCCAGGGATTCCGGATTCAGATTCTGTGTAAATGCCTGTCCCCCTTTTTCCGGGTCTTCATCTTTGAACAACCGGTCATACAGACGGACCTGGGCAGATAGGCAGTCTTTTGCATTGACCCAGTGGATGGTGCCTTTCACTTTTCTGCCGTCCGGGGCATTGCCGCCCCTTGTTTTGGGATCATAGGTACAGATCAGGGCAGTGACCCGGCCCTGATCATCCTTGACCACCTCTTTGCAGGTCACAAAATAGGCACTGCGCAGCCGCACTTCCCGTCCCGGCCCCAGGCGGAAGAATTTTTTGGGTGGATCTTCCATGAAATCGTCCTGCTCCACATAGATCTCTTTTGAAAAGCTGATGTTCCGCTTACCCATCTCCGGTTTCTGGGGATGCACCATGGCTTCCAGGGTCTCAATCTTGTCTTCCGGATAATTTTCAATGACCACTTTCAGCGGCCGCAGCACCCCCATTACCCTGGGGGCCTTTTCATTGAGGTCATCCCTGAGGCAGGATTCCAGCAGGCCCACATCAATGCGGCTTTCTTTTTTGGACACCCCGATGGTGTCACAAAAGTTTCTGATGGAAGCCGGGGTGTAGCCCCGCCGGCGCATGCCTTCCAGGGTCGGCAGCCGGGGATCATCCCAGCCCGACACATGGCCCTGGTCCACCAGCAGCTGAAGCTTGCGTTTGGACAATACCGTGTAATTGATGTTCATGCGGGCAAATTCGATCTGCCGGGGATGGCAGGGCACGGACAGATTGTCCAGAAACCAGTCATACAGGGGCCGGTGGTCTTCAAATTCCAGGCTGCACAACGAATGGGTGATACCTTCCAGGGCATCGGATATGCAGTGGGTAAAATCATACATGGGGTAAATGCACCATTTGTCCCCGGTTCTGGGGTGGGGGGCTTTTTTGATGCGGTATATCACCGGATCACGCAAATTAATGTTGGGGGATGCCATGTCGATTCTGGCCCGCAGGGTATGGGATCCTTCTTCAAACGCACCGTTTTTCATACGCGCAAACAGATCCAGGTTCTCAGCCACAGACCGGTCCCTGAACGGGCTGTTTTTGCCCGGTTCGGTCAAGGTGCCCCGAAAGGCTCTGATCTCTTCTCCGGGCAGGCTGCACACATAAGCCAGGCCTTTTTCGATGAGTTCCTGTGCAAATTCGTAGAGCCGGTCAAAATAATCCGATGCAAACAGTGCCCTGCCGTAGTCAAATCCCAGCCAGTGCACGGTGGATTCAATGGAATCGATATAGATCTGTTTTTCCTTTGCCGGATTGGAATCATCAAACCGCAGGTTACAGCGGCCTTTGAATTTTTGGGCCATGTTGAAATTCAGGCAGATGGATTTGGCATGGCCGATGTGCAGATAGCCATTGGGTTCCGGCGGGAACCGGGTGGCCACCCTGCCCTGGTTTTTGTGGTTTTCCACATCCGTTCTGATGATGGATTCTATAAAATGGCTTTTACTGGTGATCTCTTCCATTGGTTCCTCTTCTGTCAGCAGGCATCCCTGTCTGTTAGCCCCATACCCCCGCCCTGAAAAGTCTGTGCGGGGGCAACTGTCACCATGTATGGCAACGCATTCAAAACTTTTATAAATAACATATTCACAATCGGGTTAAAAGAAATAAAACATCCTTTTATTAATAGAAAAACAACAAACCAGTGCAGGATTGACAACCTGGTGTATTGCCGGTAGGATTCTGCAAAAAAAATGAAAGACATTGTGATGAAAAAAAAACAACGCCGTTCATTTTCCAGATGGATTTTCAAAAGCCTTTTAAAGCTTTTTCTGCTTCTGGTCTGCCTGTCTTTGTTCCAGGTGGCGGTATTAAAATACATTGATCCGCCGTTCACTGTCAACATGGTCTGGGAACGGCTGCGCCATGAACTGTTTGATGCCCCGTATGTTGTGCCTGTCTACGGATGGCAGGACCTTTCCAGGATTTCTCCCCACTTAAAACAGGCAGTACTGGCGGCAGAAGATCAGCGGTTTCTGACCCATCATGGATTTGATTTTGCAGAGATAAAAATCGTTTTTAAAAATGTCCTGGAAGGAGAATCCGTCAGAGGTGCCAGCACCATTACCATGCAGGCTGCCAGATCCGTGTTCCTGCCGGCCACCCGGAATCCTTTGCGGAAACTGGCAGAAGCCTGGTACACGGTGCTTATGGAGCTGATATGGAACAAAACGCGTATTCTGGAAATCTATTTAAACACTGTGGACTGGGGCACAGGGATTGTAGGTGCCCAGGCAGGGGCACGCGTCTATTTTGCCAAAGATGCCGCCGGCCTGACCAGCGAGCAGGCAGCTCTGATGGCGGCGATCCTGCCCAGTCCCCACAAATGGTCACCCACTGATCCCACCCCCTACCTGAAAAAAAGACAACAGCGGATTCTTGCTGCCATGCCGGCCATGCCCCTGCTGTAGGTATTTTTGTTGTTTATATCCAACACTTTTTGTGCTATTCAGGATAAAGTTGTCTATATCCTCCAAAAAAGGAGATGCAATGAAAATTCCAGAGTATATTGAACGCCCGTTTTACATTGATCGTGTCATGCCGTATGCCCGGAAAGATATTATCAAAATTTTGGTGGGCCAGCGGCGAGTGGGGAAAAGCTATCTTCTGTTTCAACTGATGGACAAACTTTCCGCCCTGGACCCGGAAGTCCAGCAGATCTATATCAACAAGGAACTCCACGAGTTTGCCGACATCCGGAATGCAAAAGACCTGTTGGCATATATTGCGGCCCGTCGCAGGCCGGACAGCCGTCTGTCACTCTTTATTGACGAACTGCAGGATATTGTCCGGTTCGAGGTCGCCCTGCGCAGCCTCCAGGCCGAGGGAGATGTGGATATCTATGGAACCGGCAGCAATGCCAAGCTGCTTTCCGGGGAGTTGGCCACCTATCTGTCCGGGCGTTACATTGAGATAAAGGTATACGGCCTGACCTATGGTGAATTTTTAGCCTTTCACCGGCTTGAAAAAGGAGCTGAGAACCTGCAGACCTATCTGAAATTCGGCGGACTCCCTTACCTGATACACCTGCCCCTGAAAGATACGGTCATCTTTGATTATCTCAGAAACGTCACGGATGCCATCCTGCTCAAAGATATCGTTTCCCGGTATGATATCCGGAATGTCGCCTTTTTGCAGCGGCTTGTCCGGTTCCTGGCAGACAATGTCGGATCTCTGGTGACGGCACGGAAAATCAGCACATATCTGAAAGCCCAGAAAATAAACATTTCACACAACCTGGTGATCGACTATCTGTCTTATCTTTCCAATGCATTGCTGGTTTTGCCGGCAAGACGGTTTGACATTGTCGGGAAAAAGATTTTTGAAATTGGAGAGAAATACTATTTTGAAGACCTTGGCGTCCGCCATGCGCTGGTGGGATTCAGGGCAACCGATATAAACAAGATTCTGGAAAATATTATTTTCACCCACCTGAAAACCGCAGGATACAACGTCACTATTGGACAGATCGGCAAACGTGAAATTGATTTTCTTTGTGAAAAAAACGGGGAACGCCTTTATATACAGGCGGCTTACATGATCCCGGACGACAAGGTCCGGGACCGGGAATTCGGCAGCCTTCTGGCCATTCCTGACAACTATCCGAAAAAGGTGGTATCAATGGACCCCGTTACCGGGGGGTCTTATAAGGGTATTGAGCATGTCCATCTTGAGGATTTTTTGCTCACTTTATAAAAACCAATCCAGATCAAAGGTGTTTCAGATGAAACCGCGATTGAACTGCTCTTCTGATTCATCCATTTCATTTTTCAGGTTCAGGGGTCCATATTTCCGACGATAAACGGTTTGTTAAAAATCTTGGGTTATGCATGACCGGCATCCAAGGGCATTAAATCCGTCATCTGCATCATATCCGCTCCGGTTTGCCACACGGACTCCCTTGTGACAAATGAACCAGCCACCTCCCCGGATCGCCCGATCTGAACCGCCCGATATCATCACCGGATTTCTGAGCCCTTCAGGCCTGATGTAGGCATATGGATCATACACATCCTCACACCATTCCCAGACATTTCCCAGCATATCATGCAATCCAAAAGCGTTGGGCGAAAAACTGCCAACCGGAGCGGTGACTGCAAAACCATCTTCACAATCAAAACTGCCCCATAACAGAAACAGCAGCCGGGTCTCTGCAGTGCTGTCATACACAGCGGAAAATGCTTGGAGAAGATAGAAAGTTAATTGGAGATTTCGCATGTTATCTACATTGTATTTTGGGTGTTCGAGCAAAGTGATAATGGTTTTTAAGATGTGATTCTTCCTTAAAAGATCTGGCTTACCTCTGCCTCCAATTTTTAGGCGAAGATCACTGTAGAGCATATTCGTAAGTCGTTTAGACGATTAATGTTACCAAACGCTAATGAAGCCTTGGAAGCAACCGGAGCAGTGGAAAAAATCAGAAAAGTTACTGATCCATCGGTGATCCACATTTCAGAGGCGTTTGGGAGTGATACGTAGCCGAAAGCAAGGATAAAATGGGGTGAGTGACGGGATTTGAACCCGCGGCCACCAGGGCCACAACCTGGTGCTCTACCAACTGAGCTACACCCACCGCAAAAACTTTTCTTAATTATCAGAACCGGCTGCATTTTTCAATAGTTTTTTCACCATCTGCCCCAAACACAGGGATAATATTTAACATTGACCTCACCTTGTTGTTTGACTATTATTCCCGGTACAAAGAAACACAAACATCCAATAAAAGGAATACGCCATGAATGCACTGCTCATATTTGTTATCCGGCTCATCCTGGGACTGGTATTCGGGGTCCTTCTGGTCCGGGTATTCAAACCGGAATGGGGGATGGCTAACGGTATCATCACCGGCCTGGTTCTGGTAGCCCTGGCCTATGCTCTGCAGTATTTTAAAAAACCCAAACCCCGGAAAAAGGGATAAATCCTTGGAAAATATCATTCTCGGCACAGCCGGTCACATCGATCATGGGAAAACCAGCCTGGTAAAGGCATTAACCGGTATTGAAACCGACCGCCTCAAAGAAGAAAAACAAAGGGGGATCACCATTGAGCTGGGATTTGCCTTTCTGGATTTACCCGGAGGCACCCATATCGGCATTGTGGATATGCCGGGCCATGAAAAATTTGTAAAGAACATGGTGGCAGGATCCTCAGGCATTGACGTGGTCACCATGGTCATTGCCGCGGACGAAGGGGTCATGCCCCAGACCCGGGAACACATGGAAATCTGCAACCTCATGGGTATTGAACACGGTCTGATCGCCCTGACCAAGACCGATATGGTGGATGAGGACCTGCTGGAACTGGCCATGGAAGATATCCATGATTTTGTTCAGGGCACATTTCTGGAAGACAAGCCTGTCATCCCGGTATCTTCGGTCACAGGCCAGGGCCTGGAACAATTCGTAGCAGCGCTGGAAGACATCTGCGGCACCCTGCCGGAACGGAAATTCTCCTCCATCTTCCGGCTGCCTGTGGACCGGGTATTCAGCATGAAAGGATTCGGCACGGTGATAACCGGCACCCTGGCCTCAGGCAGCATCCGGGTGGGAGAAGATATCATGGTCTACCCAAAAAAAATTGTCTCCCGGGTGCGGGGCATCCAGGTGCATTCCAGCAGTGTGGAAGAGGCCGGGGCCGGTACCCGCACCGCCATCAATTTCCAGGGCCTGGACAAGGAGTCTGTAAACCGGGGGGACATTCTTTCCACGCCCGGCACCCTTATTGAAAGTTATATGGTGGATGCCGGATTCCATTTTTTGAAATCAAACACCCGGCCGGCCAAAACACGCACCCGGGTAAGGTTCCATTCCGGCACCAGTGAAATTCTGGGGTATATGGTGCTTCTGGACAGAGAAGAGCTGCTGCCAGGAGAGGATGCCCTGGTCCAGTTCCGCCTGGAATCACCGGTGTGCTGTATAAAAGATGACAGGTACGTTGTCAGAAGCTATTCCCCGGTGAGAACCATTGGGGGAGGGGCCATTCTCAATCCTGTGTCCCAGAAGCACAAACACCTGGATGTGCCTGTAATCCAGGGCCTTAACGCCCTGGCAGCAGAGGATATGGAACAGACCATTTTATTTTTCCTGTCTTTGAAAGGGTTTAAAGGGCTCAGTTTTAATGATCTGCGGATCATGACCAACATCACTGATAAAAAACTGGCGGCAACTTTGCAGAAAATGCTGGCCCAGCAGGAAATTATCCAGACAGACAAGGAAAGACAAATCTATGTCAGCGGTGCATTTTTCACTGATTTCAAAACAAAAGTCCTGGAAAAAATCCAGCAGTACCATGAAGCCAATCCCTTAAAAGAGGGCATGCCCACCCAGGAACTGAAATCCAAGTTCAGGTACATCAAGGACCCCAGGTTCTTCAATATCCTGTTTTCCCGGCTTGAAAAGGAAAAAACCGTGGTACTGGACAAAAACCTGGTGAAACTGGCAGGATTTGAAGTGGCTTTGCAGGTGGACCAGCATGAAGTAAAACAAAACATCATTGAAATTTACCGGACCGCAGGCCTGACCCCGCCTTTTTTTAGAACAGTGTGCCAGGACCTGGATCTGGACAAAAATACGGCAAAAGATGTGCTGCAGATGCTCATTGATGAAAAACAGATTATCAAGACCAAAGATGACCTGTATTTTGATGCAGCAGCCATTGCCCGGCTGGAAAACGACCTTGTGGATTTTCTCAAAAAAAACGAAAAGATCACCACCCCGGAATTCAAGGATATGACAGGTATTTCCAGAAAATTTGTCATACCCCTGATTGAATATTTTGATTCCGTCAACCTGACCATACGGGTGGGAGATTTCCGTCAGCTGCGGCGGAAAATATGACAGACAAAAGATGGCAGGACCGGCACCAGGGCTATCTACATATTTTCAAACATTCTCCGGGCAAAACCGGGCAGCACAAAGGATGCCGCATGCATCTGCGGCGTATAATACTGCAGCTGCTCCTGTATTCTGTCAGGTATTTTTCTTGCCGGCTGTTTCAGTTCAGGCCCCAGTGATCCCAGGCAGATACCGATATTGCCCCCGGGGTAGGTGGGAACCATTATGCATGCATAGGCCTGCTGTACAAACAACTGTCTGGTGATGCGGGCAAGGTTTATCACACATTCCTGGTGCAGAAAAATGGATTCCCCCTGGGTGGCCACAATACCGTCTGGTTTTAAGGCTGTTTTCAGTCCTTCATAGAACGGCTTTTTAAAAAGCACTTCCCCCGGCCCCACAGGATCGGAAGAATCAACAATAATAACATCATACCGGTCTTTTTTTTCCAGGACATAGGCATTGCCGTCCCTGATGAAAACCCTGACCCTGGGATCATCAAATCCGCAGGCCAGGGTGGGAAGAAACTGTTTTGACACCCTGACAACCGCTTCATCGATTTCACAGAAATCAATGGTTTTCACACAGTCATGGCGGCAGACTTCCCGCAGAACACCGCCGTCTCCGCCGCCGATAACCAGCACACTTTCAGGGAAGGGATGGGCAAACAGCGGCACATGGGCCATCATCTCCTGGTAAGCGAATTCATCAAATTCCGTAAGCTGAATAATACCGTCCAGGGCAAGCATTTTTCCATAATTTCTGGTTTGGAACACCTCTATCTGCTGAAACCGGCTCTTTTCTCTGTGAAGGACTTTTTCAATCTCAAGTGCAAATCCCATCCCGGACCACAGGGAACAGATTTCAAAAAACCATCCGTCTTTGATATGATTGGCATCTGCCATTTTTTTCCTCTTTTTTTTTGTGCAGGAAGGTTGTGAGGGATGAAGGTGGGTTTTATTCACCCCTCACAAGCAGCCCCTGGTTTTTCACTGCCGCAAAGCGATCTGCATTTTGTAATGGCCCCCCTTGAAAAAAGCCATGGCAAACTCTGCCACTTCCCGGGGATCATAATATTTGCAGCTGAACACATCCAGGTATACGGTGTTGGAGGCATTGGCAAAATGACCGGATATCAATGATGTTTCAATGAGCTGGGTCATGCTGAACCCTGCCACCTTTTCATCTTCTCCAAAATGCACCACCTGGCATTCCCCAAACCGTTTCATATCAATAAGGCCGCACAGCCGGTGCACAAACGCCTTAATGCTTCCTGCATCCCTGATAACATCCGGGTCAGCGTCATAAATGTCAACAGAAGCCAGAACCCCCCAGGGGTCTTTGTGTTCATATTCCTTTTTCCAGGATATGGGATGCACCTTTGAATGCGCAATGGTTTCACCGATTTTCTGCTGTTCAAAGGGTTTGGAGATGATGCCTCTGTTCTGGTCAGAAGAGATCACCACATTTTTTGACCCAAAGGAATCTTTCATTGAATCAATGGCCGTTTCCAAATCGATATTGTCTCCGCAGGTGAATATATCCACTGCTGCATAATCATGTTCCGGCCATGCATGGATTGTAAAATGCGATTCCGCTATAACCACGACACCGCTGACACCCTGGGGGTCGAACTTATGAAAAGAGGAGCTGACAATAGTGGCCCCGCTTTTTTCTGCCGCCTCAAGCATGGCGTTTTCCACACGGGTTTCATCCAGAAAAGCCGTGGCACAGCATGCATAGTATTCAATGGTTATCTGCCGCCCCAGAGCAAAAAAATCATTTCTCCGGGAGTCTTCAACAAATTTAATATTTTTATCAAGCATTACTGCTGTCTCCAATAGTCAATAAAAATATCGGTTAGTATTAGCCGGGCTGTGGAAAATTAAGATTGTGATAGAGGGGGGGTGTCAAAGACATGTGTGAAAAGAAAATGGCGCTTGTGTGAAAAAGACAATGTGCCTTTTATCCCCCCGGCAGCAACCGCAATTCCCTGGCCTGCAGCATACGCAGGACGTGCCGGATCATTTTTTGAATATGTAACCTGCCGAATAAACATGGAAATATTAATCTTAAATGCATAAAACCATCATATTTGGGTTAATATCAGCCCATACATCATGGGCTTTGCGGTAAAGAACATTCTCTTTTACAGGATTTTTTTTAAATTGAAAAGATTATTTTGTCAAAAATTATCATGAAAATGCATTTTGTCAAAAATTTTTCCGGCAATGGTATCCACAATACTGTCCAGGCAGGTCAAGCCTGCGCGGGTCAGCCTGAAACGCCTGCGTATATCCGGTGCGCCGGCCGGCACAAAAAATATCCCCAGACCCTGGTTTTCCAGCCGGGCCATAACGGCATGGATATCCCGGTTCAGGGCTTGTACCGGAATGCCGTTTTTTGTTCTCAATCCCAGCATGACCTGTTCGAGCATCTCCTGGACCGGGGTGAGGATTTCGCAGCCTGCCCGGGGAAGCCTGCCGGCAGCCAGAACATCCAGCCACGCCTGTAAATCTGGCGCATTCCAGGACCGGACCGGCCCTTTGTCTCCGGAAGTCAGGAAAACCAATTCCGCACCAGGTTGTGTGTCCCATGAAGCCCCTGTTTTCACCGGAACAAACGAATGGGCTGAGGGCCCTATTCCCAGATAAGCCCCCCGGTGCCAGTAGTGGGAGTTGTGGGCCGAGCAGTTTTTTTGTCCCAGGGCAAAATTGGACACCTCATAATGGATATAGCCATGATTTTCCAGTACTTCAGCTGTCTGCACAAAAAAATCCATGCGTTGGTCCCGGTCACAGGGCAGGAACAACCCTTTTTCACAGCGGTCGGAAAATGGGGTTCCCGGCGCAATGGTGAGCATATAGCAGGACAGGTGGGCAGGCTTAAACCTGCAGGCGGTGTCAAGATCTGTCTGCCAGACATGATGGGTTTCTCCGGGCAGACCGTACATCAGATCCAGGCCCAGATTGGAAAATCCTGCCCGGCCTGCCCCTTCCAGGGTATCCAGCACCTGTTTTTTTGTATGTATCCGGGATAGAAATGCCAGTTTCCGGGGATCAAAGGACTGGGCTCCGATGCTGAGGCGGTTGATACCCAGATGCCGCAGGCCTGCCAGGTACATGTCATCCACTGTGCCCGGATTTACCTCGCAGGTGATTTCCGGCCCGGCAGCAAGGCAAAAGCTGTTCTGCACCATATCAAGAATTTTCTGCATCTGGTGTACAGACAGCAAAGAAGGGGTCCCGCCGCCGAAATATATGGTATGCACCGGCATACCGGACCATGGTCCGGCCATAACTGAACACAGCTGGATCTCTTTGCAGACACCTGCCACATAAGCGTTGATCAAAGACAGATCGGTCACTGAAAAAAAATCACAATACGGACATTTTTTTCTGCAGAAAGGCACATGAATATACAAAGATAAAAAATCAGGCAAAGTGTCTGGTCATCCCATGTGGTACTTTATTTTATCCGGCCTGTCCGAATTTTTGGATTTAAAAAAATATTATACCCCTGCAGGTGTCTGCAGGTCAATTGCTTTAAACCGGAGAATTGGTGAACTGTTCTTGAAACTTAAACAAAGGATGTGTTAGATAGAACTATCTTGATATTTTTAGAATACGGCCTGGATTTATAATTATAGGAGTCTGTCATGCCTGGGTTTGAAATATTCGGCGACAAAGAGAGAAAAGAGGTAGGGGATGTTTTGTCCACCGGCGTTCTGATGCGCTACGGGTTTGAAGGGACCAGAAACGGCCATTACAAAGCACAGGAATTTGAAAAAAAACTGGGGGAGATCACCGGATCGGGTTTCAGCCATCTGTGCGCCAGCGGCACAGCAGCCCTGAGCACAGCCATGGCCGCCTGCGGCGTCGGTGCGGGAGATGAGGTCATTATCCCGCCGTTCACATTTGTTGCCACTTTTGAAGCAGTGCTCCAGGCAGGGGCTGTCCCCGTGTTTGCGGAAATTGATGAGACCCTGTGCCTGAACCCGGACCGGCTGGAGGCTGTGCTCACCCCCGGAACCCGGGCCGTGGTGCCGGTACACATGTGCGGTGCTATGGCGCGCATCGATGAAATAAAAGATTTCTGCAGCAAAAAAGGCCTTATCCTGCTGGAAGATGCCTGCCAGTCACTGGGGGGAACCTATCAGCAAAAACATCTGGGCAGTTTCGGTATGGCCGGCTGTTTTTCCTTTGATGCGGTAAAGACCGTGACCTGTGGTGAAGGCGGTGCCGTGATCACTGATGACCCCCGGGTATATGAAAAATGCCATCAGTATGCTGATCACGGCCATGACCATCTGGGCGGGCCGGACCGGGGCGCGGATGACCACCCCATTCTGGGATGCAATTACCGGATCTCGGAACTCAATGCAGCCGTGGGCCTGGCCCAGCTCAGAAAACTGGACCAGATCCTTGATACCCAGCGCAGAAACAAACAGATTCTCAAGGATGCCATGACAGACCTGCCGGGTATTTCCTTTCGCTACCTGCCGGATCCCTTCGGAGATTCTGCAACCTTTTTAAGTTTTATGCTGCCCACGGAAGAAAAAGCCAGACAGACCAGTGCAAGGCTTGCAGAAAACGGTGTCCCCTGCCCCTACTGGTATGCCAACAACTGGCACTATTACCGGCAGTGGCACCACCTGAAAAAAATGGCTGCTGCCGCCCCCATGGCTGTGGAACTGTGCAGCAACCTGCCGGATTATCAGCATCTGGAACTGCCGGAATCCGATGCCATAATGCAGCGCACCCTGTCCATGCAGATCATGCTGTCCTGGTCCGATCAGGACCTGGAACAGCGTATTGCTGCCATCAAAAAATCTATAACAGCATAAATTTTAAGGAAAATCATGTTTAGAAACTTCAAACTGGTGCCCCGGGTCATCTTCGGCAGGGGCTGTTTTGCCCAGCTGGATGATATCCTTTCTTCCAGGCGCAGCAATGCGGACGACTGGGTGGTATTTGTCCTGGATGATGTGTTTTCCGGTGCGCCGCTGGCATCGCGTATTCCTTTGCAGGACAATGACCTTCTGTTGTATGTCAATGTGGATGATGAACCCAAAACCGGGTATGTGGACCAGCTCACCCGGGAAGTAAAAACCGCCCGGCCTCACCTGCCCTGTGCTGTGGTGGGCATCGGCGGCGGTTCCACCATGGACCTGGCCAAGGCCGTTTCCCTGATGCTCACCAATCCGGGATCTGCCAGCCAGTACCAGGGATGGGATCTTATTGCACATCCGGCAGTGTACCATGCAGCCGTGCCCACCCTGTCCGGTACCGGGGCTGAGGTATCGCGCACCACCGTACTCACCGGCCCTGAAAAAAAACTGGGCATCAACTCCGACTATACCGTATTTGACCAGGTGGTCCTGGATCCGGAGCTTACCACAGGGGTGCCCGGGGACCAGTACTTTTACACCGGCATGGACTGTTATATCCATTGCGTGGAATCTCTGGCAGGCACCTATCTGAACGAGTTTTCCAAAGCCTATGGGGAAAAATCCCTGGAACTGTGCCGGCAGGTGTTTTTAGATGACCACCCCGAGGCGGCTGACAAATTGATGATGGCCTCCTTTTTCGGCGGGATGAGCATTGCCTATTCCCAGGTAGGGGCCTGTCATGCCCTGTCTTACGGCCTTTCTTATCTTCTGGGTATCCACCACGGGGCGGGGTGCTGCATCGCCTTTGATGCACTGGAAGAATATTATCCTGACGGTGTCAGAGAATTCCGGTTCATGATGGAAAAAACCGGGGTGGATATCCCCAGACAGGTTACCAGAGGCCTGGATGATGCCCAGATGGATATCATGATCAATGTGGCCCTGGGATTGGCACCATTGTGGGAAAACTGCCTGGGCAGAGACTGGAAAACCATCATGACAAGGGACAAAGCCCGGTCTTTGTTCGAAAAAATGTAAGGCACCTTCATGACCATTGCCATCATACCTTCCCGGTTCGGCTCCAGCCGCCTGGCTGGCAAACCCCTTATGGAAATTGCCGGCAAATCCCTGATTCAGCGGGTGTATGAGCAGGCCCAGAAATCGTCCACCGTCACCCAGACCTGGGTGGCCACGGATGACCAGCGTATTGTTCAGGCGGTGCAGGCATTCGGCGGCAACGCCATCATGACCTCAGATGCCTGCCGGTCCGGAACCGACCGGGTGGCTGAAACCGCCAATCTGCTCAATCTGGGTCCGGATGACATCATCATCAATATCCAGGGGGACCAGCCGGCATTTCATCCTGGATCCCTGGACGACCTGATTGCCCCGTTCAGCAAAGACACGGATACGGTGATGTCCACCCTGGCCTATAAAATACAGGACCCAAGGGAAATAACCGATCCCAAGGATGTGAAGGTCACCTTTGACACCCACGGGTCTGCTTTGTATTTTTCCCGGGCCCAGATCCCCTTTCCCCGGGAAAAGGGCACCCGGGTTGATTTTTACAAACACCTGGGATTTTACGCCTATAAAAAATCATTTCTGGATATTTTTGTGTCTCTGCCCACAGGCCGGTGTGAAGATGTGGAAAAACTGGAACAATTGCGGGCACTGGAGTTCGGATATCCCATAAAGGTGGTGGTCACAGAATTTGACTCACCTGAAATAGATCTGCCCGAAGACATCAGGCGAATGGAGAAAAAACTGCTGCAAAGCAACATCCCATGAGATCCCATTACAAAATCGTGCACACCACCTGCGGCACCGGCTGGGGTGGTCTGGAAAAGCGCATTTTCAACGAGTCTGTGTGGATGGATAAAAACGGGCACCAGGTGGTGATCGCGGCACCGGAAGACACCCCTTTGTTCCAGAAAGCAAAAAAGTACGGTTTTCGGGTCTATGCCATGTCCTTTACCCACAGGAGCCTGCTCAACACCTACCGGGAACTGATCCGTATTTTTCAAAATGAACAGCCCCATGTTCTCAATGCCCATGGTCATACCGATGCCAAAGTCGCCCTGCCTGCAGCCCAGAAAGCTGATGTAGCCTGCAGGATACTGTCCTGTCATGACAGTACCAAAGTTCGCAGCTCCTGGTATAACCGCAGGATGTACAAAAAACTGAGCCATTATATTTTCACCACAACTGATTATGCTGCCCGCCATCTGCAGGCCCTGTTTCATCTTAAAAACACACAGGTGTTTTCCATTCCCAGCGGCATTCTCGCCCCTGATACCCTGGCTTCTAAAGACGCGGCCCGGAAAGACCTGGCTGCACAGCTTGCCTGTGACCATGCCACACGGTTCATCGGATCTGTGGGCCCCATATCCGGAAATAACGGGGGGGCCACTGTGCTGCAGGCATTCAGGCAGATGCAGTTCAAAATCTGTCATCACCTGGTGCTGGCCGGCTGCAGTTCAGATGATGACAAAGCCGGACTTATGGACCTGGCCCGGGAACTTGGCATCAGTGACCGCACGCATTTTATGGGGTATAAAAAAGATGCCTGGCCCTTTTACCGGGCCCTGGACTGCAAGCTTCTGGTTCTGGACGATACCGGGGAAACCCCGGATGAAAGGGTGTTCCGGGCATTGCTGGAAGCCATGTACTGCTCCTGCCCGGTGATCGGATCCCGCACCGCAGGCATAGCTGATATCATACAGCACGGCATGACAGGACTTGTGTGTGATCCGGAAAATGCCAATGCCCTGTCAGATCTTGTGCTTGATACCCTGAACAGGGAAGCTGCCACACTGGAACGGGTCCATGCAGCCAGAGAACAGGTCAGACGGTTTCACACCGTTGATGCCATGGGCCGTGACATCATCCGCATCTACCGGCTGCACCAGGTGAAAC
Source organism: Desulfotignum sp. (assembly GCA_035268565.1). Lineage (GTDB taxonomy): Bacteria > Desulfobacterota > Desulfobacteria > Desulfobacterales > Desulfobacteraceae > Desulfotignum. Next base: position 23,103 of record DATFKQ010000126.1, read on the forward strand.
GCAGCAGACAGCAGGGATGGGGGCATGATCTTCAGTCCCAGGATTGAATTTCCATGCAACCAGATGGTTTTGCAGGGGTCTGCAATTTTTATGTCCAGACCATCATGTTATCTGTCTCCTGCTGTGAATGATTTACCGGCATTGCATTCTGTTTTCCCGGAGAAATGAAATCCGCTCAACAAGCTGTCTGGTTCTTCGAACCATTTTTTTTTTGGCAAAATATGGAAAATACCTTGATACAGGGATAGCTTCCTTGTTGTCAAAACGGCCTTTCAGATCAACGGCAAAAGGTTCATAAACACCGTCATACCGCAATTTCAAAACAATATTCTTCAGGTTCAAATCAAAAAGCCGGGTATCTTTCCGGGTCAAAAACCGGCCAAAATCATGGGCCACTTTTTTTATTTGATCAACATCACAGTCATCCTGATAAATAACAATATCCCAGATGGTTTTGGAAATCAGGCCGTCATCATCACGGATACAGTCACAGACAAGTCCTTTACCAAGGCTGGTTGTGACAAATCCATAACAATGGCTGATACAGAACAGATCCACCTGTTCACGCATCAATGCCTGATATCCGCGCAGTTCGGTTATATTGGACAGGTTGTTTTCTTTTTTTTCCCCGACAGGAACCTTGACCACCAGATTCTTGTCTGCCGGATGCAGATAACAGGCACGGGTTTTGCCCTGATTGATCAACAGACTGTCATCAAGTACAAGCATCTCCACCCCGCAGCAATTGCATCTAAGGCCAATTTATTTTAGGTAACCGGGCAGACACCTGCAGTAAAAAGAAGCAATAATGGCAGTTCTAATGGTGGTCTGAACCTGAATCACCAAAGCCGTCCTCCCGATATTTAAATACAAACCCCGGTGCTTTGATTTTTCTACTCTGGCCGTGAATGCCCGGGGCCGGTATTATATCATGTTTGTCACAGGCGTGGTGGGGCTGCCACCAATTCTTCATAGAGCCTGAGGGTTTTTGCGCACATAAGTTCCGTGGTAAAATGATCTGCCACCCACGCCCTTGCCAATGACCCCATTTTTTTTCTTTTTTTTTCATCACTAACAGATTCTGCCAGAGCTTTTGCAAACCCATCGATATCAGCAGGAGAAAATAACCACCCGGTTTTTTCCGGAACAATGGTTTCCAGGCTTCCGCCATGTGCTGTTGCCACCACAGGAACGCCCATGGCCTGGGATTCAACCCCTATCCTGCCGAATGATTCAGGATGGATGGAAGCACTTACGGTGACATCGCAAAGCATAAACGCCGCTGCCATGTCATTGCAATGCCCTGCAAAAACAACCCGGTCTTTCAGGCCTTTTTCCACTGCTTCTTTTTGCAGCCGGCCGGCATATTCGGATTTTTCATTCATGTCACCCACCAGAACAGCTGTCCATGAAAGATGCTTTATCTTCTCCAGTGCTGATAAAAAAAGCCTGTGTCCTTTCAGTTCAGTAAATCTTCCGGGCAGCATCAGAACCGGTCCGTTTTTTTTATCGATTCCCCATTTTTTTCTGAGATCAGACACCTTTTTTTTATCCACAAGCAGAGGATCAAAGCATGATGCATCAAAACCGCGGTGGATGACCTTCACATGATTTCCACAGACACCATATTGCTGACAGATATGGTCCCGGATGAGTCTGGATACCGCAATTATTCTTTCTCCTCTGGTCATGACCGCAGAATAGCGGTTTACGGAATAAAATCCATGAAAGGTGGTTACAATCCGCGGCCGGGTTGCTGCAGGGATGGATCTGGCTGCCAATAGCCCCACCCATGCCGGCATCCTGGAGCGCAGGTGCAATATGTCCACCTTTTGCTTTACAAACAATTGTCTTAACCGGGGAATGCAGAACAATGCCCGGGGGTTTTTCTCTCCCACCGGCAGGGTAATATGTTCTGTGCCGTTTTCCACAAGCTCTTTTACCATCGGGCCACCATTGGAAACCACAATGGACCGGTGGCCTTTTTCTGCAAAAAAGGCCCCGGTTTCAAGCGTGCCTCTTTCAACCCCGCCGGTGATCAATTCCGGCAGCATCTGAACTATTGTAAGCGTTCCGGCCACCATCTCTCCAATATCACTGTGGCACACCGTTGGGCCTCATTCAGAAGGGAATGATCCGGATATGCCGCATCCTGCATAAATGATGCAAAGGATACAATTTTTTTGTCTTTTTCCAGAAGCGCAATTGCCCGGTCCAGGCGAACCCCCTTTTTTTTCCACTCCACCGGCAGGATGCCCACCCGGCAGCCGGCTGAAAGCGCCTCATACACCATGGAAACAGAATCAGCACTCACCCATACAGCGCTGGATGCTGCATACTGGTTTTCAATCCAGCCGGAACCGGTTTGTTCAAAGGGAACAAACTGCGTGCCGGAACAGTCTTCTGCAATATCCGCCAGCATGGGAACCATTTCCCGGGGGGTGCGGGGAGAGGTGGACAGGGTCCAGAAAATATGGGGCTGGTTGCCAACAATCCGGCGGACCAGATCTGCCATTTTTTCATTATCCCAGTGATGGGTTTTGCTGTCGGTACCCCCAATAACAACAAGCCCCTGCATAGGATCATGTGTATTGCGGTTAACTGCTGTATTGGGCGGTCCCATGGTGGCAATGATGTTGTCTGCCGCTTTGGGGGCATCATGCTCCGGAATAAAACACAGATCCATATGTTTTGCCAGAGGCCATTCCGGGGTCATGCAGGTGACAACCTTTCCCCCGTACCTGCGGCGGTGCAAAAGCATGGGGATATGGGTGTGGGTGCCTGTGCCCAGAATCAGATCCGGTTTTGACTGATCCGATTTTTTTTTTTCGGCTGGAACAATCCCCATGAATCCCATCCAGTCCTGAAAGATTTTTGACAGATTGTAATCGGGCAAAACCACCTCCGATGCCTGAACCGGGGTGAATTTTCTTAACGCCTGAAGCAGGCCCCGGGTCTGTTTTACATGCCCGGGCCTGGTATCATAAAAAGCGGTGATGGACAATGGGGACAGCTTTTGCAAAAATGGTATCCTTAATTATTTTTTTACATAACCATCAAATAAGGGAGAACGGTTTGGTTTTCCACCGGTTGTGTACCCAGAAATATTGTTCCGGGCATTGTCTGACCATGGACTCAACAGCTGTCACGTAATTCTGGGTATTGATCTCAATATCCTTGATGGGACAACCGGTCCGCTGTAAAGGAATTTCCGTAAGAAATTCAATAACATACCGGCCATTTTTTTTCACCATGAATATCGGTACCACTGATGCACTGGATTTTAAAACAAGTTTGGCCAGGCTGTTTTTGGAACAGGCAGGTCTGCCGAAAAAATCTGTGACCACACCATTATACCACCCGGCATTCTGGTCAAACAAGGTGGCCACAACACCCCCATGATGTAAAATGTTATCTATTTTTCTGGCTGCCCCGCCTGTGGGGATCATCACAGTCCCAAACCGCTGCCGTATCTCAAGCATGAGCCGTTCCAGGGGCAAAAAGTCAAATTTCCGGTATATCGCATGAAGATTTTTTATCCCGGCTGCCTGCTGGGCAGCCGGAAGCAGTTCAAAATTTCCCAGATGACAGGTGAGCAAAATAACCCCCCTGGCTTTTTTTTTTGCATTTTCAAAATGTTTTCGGCCTTTGACTGAAAAATACGGGGCCAAGGTTTCCCATGATTTTCCACAGGACCAGACCGCTTCAAGCGGAATGCCGGCAATATTTTTAAAAATGGTTTTTACCAGCATCTCTGCCTCAAAAGGGCTGAATTTTCCCGGATACGCGGTTTGAATGTTTTCAAGGGCAACGGTTCTGTGACGTTTGTCAATTTTGTACCAGACCAGCCCCAGCATATCTGAAAAAAAATGCAGCACACCTCTTGGCAGCATACCGAGTAAAAACAATATATTCTTGATTAATTGGTACGCAATTTTATCTTTAGCCGTCATTTTTTATGTCTGCATCATAAATTTATTTAGAGTGCACTGTCCACAGGTATTCAATTTCAGGCATTTTTATGTCTGCAGCTTCTTTGTGATAAAGGATTGAAATTTTTTGTCATTTGCAAAAACCATTTTAACGCCCACCACTGCCAGGTCTTTCACCCATTTCTCCCGGGGATCCAGTTTCGCCTGGTCCTTCTGGGTGGTAACCAGCAGATCTGCTCCCAGAGATATTGCCCGATCCTGAATCCTGCGGATATCTGCCCCCTTATACCGGTAATGGTCTGTAAATTCAAGGTGGTCAAGAATTCCGGCTCCCAGGTTCTGGATTGTCCGATAAAAGGAACGGTTGTCGCTTATCCCGGAAAAAAGCATGACACCAAGGCCTTTCAAGCTGTTCAGCCCGGTGGGAGACTGGGTGCCCTCCCCGGATATCCAGTCGGACAGATATGGGTGGTGACGGGTATAAAACACAGGAAGATGCGGTGCCAGACAGGAGACAGGATGGGGTTTTTCAGGGCTGGGGTCCGGGCACCGGGTGAGAATTACGGCATGGGCCCGGGCCAGTGCCGGGGCAGCAGGTTCCCGAAGCCGTCCTGCCGGCAGCATCCGGCAGTTGCCGAAAGGCTGGTCATGGTCCATGAGCAAAAGGTCAATATCTCTTTTCAACCGGACATGCTGGAATGCGTCATCCAGCACCATGATATCCGGGGACAGGCGGTCCAAAGCAAGCAGGCCTGCCTGGTACCGGTTTTTTCCCACCACCACGGGAAACTGCTTCATCAGGGCCATCATATGGGGCTCATCTCCGGCCTGATCCGCATCCAGAAACAGGTCGCACCCATTGCCTGCAACAGCGGCATCTGTTTTCAAACGGCCTTTGTATCCGCGGCTGATGACCACCGGTTTTCTGCCAAGCCTTGTGAGCAGGTCTGCCAGATATATGGTCATGGGGGTTTTCCCGGTTCCGCCGGCTGTGATATTACCCACTGATATCACCGGACAGGGCAGGCTTTTTTGACCAAGACATCCGGAGCGGTATAACCGGTTTCTGAAAGATGCGCCTGTACCATAGAGATATGAAGCTGCCACCAGTAGCCCTTCAAACGACAATGCCTTTGGGTGATAGTACTGCCCGGAAACCTGGATTATTTTTTTTTCAAGTGCCTTAAACATTGCTGTCCTCCAGGCCCAGAAGGCAGAATCTGTCCAGGGTGCGGTCCACTGCCCCCACATTTTTCTCACACACCTGAAAGGCCCGGTTCCCCATGTCTGCAGCCAGACCGGGCCGGGTGAGCAGCATCTGAATTGCCCGGGCGAGACCATCCCTGTCTGCCACCTGACAGGCAGCGTTCCGGTCTAAAAGCAGTTCGACAATGCCTGAAAAATCATCCATGTGGGGACCAAACACCACCGGTTTCTTAAACATGGCCGGCTCCAGCGGATTGTGCCCGCCAAAAGCAGCCAGAGAACCGCCGATGAACGCTGCATCACACACAGCATAGGCAGATGACAGCACCCCGAGGCAATCCAGAAGCATCACCGGGGTATGGTCCGGCTGACGGCGGGTCATGGAAAGCAGCCTGGGGCGGCACCCCTGGCGGGCCATGGCATCTGCCACCTGTGCACATCTGGACGGGTCCCGGGGTGCCACAACCAGTTTCAGGCCGGGAACTGTCTGCTGCACCTGCTGAAAAACCGCCAGAAGCATACTTTCTTCTCCCTGGTGGGTGGAGCCGGCTATCCAGAGCCTGTCGTTCTTGTGAATACCAAACCAGGCCCTGATCTCTGCTTTTTGTTTCTGGTCCAGATTCAGAAGGGGCTGATCGAACTTGATATTGCCGGCCACTGTCAGACGATCTTTGGGAAGCCCCAATGCTTCAAACCGGTCCTGGTCTCCCCTGGTCTGCACCAGAACATGGGACAGTCCGGAAAAAAACAAGGCGCCTGCCCGCCCCAGCCTGCGGTATTGGTTAAATGATTTTTCTGACAGCCGTGCATTGGCCAGGACCACAGGAATATTGTTCTGCAGCATGCTGTGGAGAAACCCGGGCCACAGATCTGTTTCCACCAGACAGACCAGGTCCGGCGAGATAAGATGCCTGACCCTGGCAACGGCCCAGGGCAGGTCAAAGGGGAAATAGGCAATCTGGGATACCAGGGTGTCACCGGGTCTGCAGAAAAGATGCTGTGCCGTGTCAAACCCGGTCCGGGTTGTGGTGGTAAAAACGATCTGCATTTTCGGATACCGCTGCCTGACAGCGGTGACCAGCGGCAGAGCAGACCGCACCTCTCCCACGGACAACGCATGTATCCAGATACGTTTTTGGAAACCGCTTTTTTTTTGAATGCCTGTTTTAATGCCTAAACGCTGGACCAGGTTGGCCCGTCTTTTTTCAGATGCCAGCCAGACAAAAGGCAGAAAAGGCAGCACAAAGACAAATCCTGCAGATACCAGGGTATGATACAGCAGCATCATGTCATTATTCCGTGTTGACAAGAAAGATTATGCCGGTGCACAAAAAAAATACATTGGCTGCCCAGGGGGCAGCCACAGCCGGCAGAATTCCGGCATATCCCATGGACAGACAGATGCCGTACATGACCCAGTAAAAAAAAGCGATCACCACGCCAACGCCGATGGCTGCCGGCAGATTGGCCCTGACAAAACTGCGCATGCCTGTGGCTGCACCGGTAAGGGCCATGATGATACAGATAAAGGGAAATGCTGCTTTTCCATGCATATCCACCTGATAGGTGGTGGGGTCATATCCTTCGCGTTTGACCTTGTCCACGTATGCTTTGAGTTCAAAAAAACCCATTTCCTCAGAGGTCCTGACCAGCTGGTCCAGGTCCTGGGGCACCAGGCCCAGATCAAACAGTTTCATATCTGAAAGCACCACATCATAATCGCCGGTGTCCGGATTATAGGTCTGCTCAACAACATCTTCCAGCAGCCACTGGTCCAGTTCATACCGGCCATAACCTGCATCAACCCGGGATAAAAGGGTAAAATCATCTGCCATGGTGGTGGCACAGATACCTGCCACTGTCTGCTGAACCGGATCAAAAAAAGGAATATGCACCATGGTGTTTTGGGATTTTATCCAGATATCATTGCGGTTTCGGGAAATCCTGTCCGGTTTGCGCATGTCATACTGGCGGATATGATTGGCTTTTTCCATAGACAGCGGAACCAGAGATTCTCCCATGAAAAACATCACGCCAACCAGCACCATGCTGGCTGCAAGTGCGGGTTTAACCAGAAAATATACAGAAATCCCGGAAGACTTTACAGCAGTGAGTTCATTGTTTTTGTTCATCAGCCCGAATACGGTAATGGTGGCCAGCAGAATGGCGGCCGGGGTGAGCTGCACAAACATGAACGGCAGCTTCAGCAGCACATACCAGAAAGCCTGGGCCATGGATATATCGTATTTTAAAAATTTGTCCATACGCGAAAGATAATCAATGACCACAAACAGCACCAGGATCACCGTCTGAATAATACCAAAAAATTTGGCAAACTCCTTGAGCCAGTATCTATGCAGACATGTCATGGCGCATCATTTTCCCAAAACGGTTTTGCAGTTGCAAAATCACCCTGGATACAACCAGAGGCATTTTCACAGGCTTTTCCCGGGCATTGCGTTTGAGCAGGTAGACACCGGCAGCCCCCATAATCAGGTTGGGCAGCCACATTCCCAGAACAGGGGGGAAATACCCTGTTTTCCCGGCTGACCACCCGGCTGCCAGAAAAAAATAATAGACCAGCAAAAAGAACACCGCCATACCAAAGCCGGAAGACCTGCGCAAAGAAAGGGACTGGACCCCGAGGGGAAAGGCCAGAAGTCCCATGGCCAGACAGGCAAAGGGAACGGAAAATTTCTCATGCAGCACCATCAAAGCCTCACTCATCTCGGCATTGTCCCGGGTGCTTTTGCGAATAAACCCGATGAGATCCTTTATGTTCTGTTCATCCAGATCCTTTCTGATGCTGCCTGTTCCCTGGTGTATGGCAGCCAGATCAATATTGATATCATAATTGCCGAAATGGATGGTGGAAACCGCTTTATCCCCCACATCCACCTGGTTGATCATTCCGTCATACAGGCGTATGGTATACATATTGTCATTTTGCGAGTGGATCACCCTGCCCCGGGGGGCCACAGATATCCGGGTCATTCCCTGGACAGTGCGGTCTTCAATAAAAACATCGGTAAGGTCCTTTGTTTTCATGTCCACCTGGGAAACATACATCATGATATCTTTGAGATGGGAATTGAACTGCCGTTCCTGGAGGGCCAGATCAATACTGGAACGTGCCATTTCAATGGTTTTATGCTTAATGGACAATTTACCCCAGGCAACACCGAATATGGTTATCCACAAGGTAAGCACCGTTCCCAGAAGGCAGAAAACCAGGACCGGCGGCAGCAGCCGGTACAGGGACAGGCCAGCCCCTTTCAGGGCCACAATTTCATTTTCACCGGACATGCGCATGAATGTGAGGAGTACGGAAATCATTACAGACATGGGAATGGTGAACTCCAGAAACCGGGGCAGCGTATAGACAACCATCATGAGAATGGCGGTAATATCCGCATTATAGTTCACCACCAGATTGGTAATATCCGGGATCCGGGTCATCAGAAAGACAAAAGTAAGAAAAAAAAGGCTGATGCCAAAAGGCGGCAAAAATTCTTTAAAGATATATCGGTGTATTATATTTACAGGTATCATTTTTGATGAAAAATATAAGCTTGCACCCAAAGTGTCAAGGCACAAAACAAATACCGGTTTTCACCCCTGCTGTTTCGTGATAAAAAGAAACCATGAAATGCATCATTATTGCCGGCGGATCCCTGAATACCGGCGAAACCATTCGCGACAGCAGTCAGCCTGCGGGCATGGACTGGAAAACAGGCTGGAAGCAGCGCCTTGACCGCATTCTGGCGGCAGCAGACCTGATCATTGCCGCAGACAGCGGTGCCGGCCACCTGATAAAACTGAATGTTGTACCCCACATCATTATCGGGGATCTGGATTCCATTGCTCCCTCAGCCCTGCATTTTTTTAAAGAAAAGGGGGTAAAAGTACTTACTTATCCTGCCCGAAAAAACCAGAGCGACACACAATTGTGCATGGTATACGCTTTGGAACAAGGGGCTGATGATATCACATTTCTGGCTGCTGCCGGCACCCGGCTCGACCATACCCTGGCCAATATTTTCCTGCTGGCAACGCTTGCAGATGCCGGCATTCCAGCCAGACTCATGGATGCCCAAAATGAAATTCATCTGGTACAGGACCGTCTGGAAATTGCGGGAAACCCCGGTGACCTGCTTTCCCTTATCCCGCTATCCCGCAAGGTGGAAGGGGTTACCCTCCAGGGGCTTGCCTACCCCCTTGAGAACCAGACCCTTTTCAGAGGCAGTTCCCTTGGGATAAGCAATTATTTTATAGGAAAAAAAGCAATAATATCTCTTCGCTCTGGTACCCTCATCGCTGCCAGGGCAGCGGATTGACCCACACCGGCTGCAGGTTTTTCAGTTATTATCCGATGCTGTGTTCTGTTGTTCCGGTTTCCCTTCATCCGGAGCGGCACCGCCATTTTTTTCTGCACCCATGGTATGAGAGATCATAAATTCCTCCACCTTTTCCACTGAGGTGGAAACAATTACCCGTTTGATGTTGATATCTTCAATAACACCCTGCATATAGGGATTGAGCACCTGCTTCAAACGGGTTTTCTGGGCCTTTACCTTGTCAAAATCTTCCACGTCACTGTGTATAAGAGAACTGAGAAACAAAATGGCCGCTTCTTTGGCCCTGGGGTGAAACCGGGGGATCTGCTGGCCGGGCATCAATTCCTTGAGAACCAGTTCCATGCTCAGGCAAAGATAACGGTCAGGCGCGCCTGAACTGATTTTGTTCAAATTCACCGCAATAGGGGGCATGGAGATTGTCACTGCGGTATTTTCAGGTTTATTACCCTGTTTGCGCGCTCCGGTCTTTTTCCATTCCGCCACCGGTCCGTTTTCTTCCTGCAACAGCATGCGCTGGTCGGTAAGTTCCACAATGTCAAACACATAGGTATTGTTTCTGGCCCATACATTTTCAATGGTGGATTCCATGACAGTAAAAATCAGCTGCCCCTCCTGCAGGTGCCAGGTCCCCTCTGCATCGCCTTTGCTGGATACGATTTTGGATGTCACATCAGCAATGCGCACCGAAGATTGCCAGACTCCTTTGGGATTAATGATCAGCAGAATATACGCCCGGTTACGGAACTGGGTCCAGTTGCCAAGCACCATTTCTTTGTCTGATGCGTCTTTACCACCGCACCCGGCCAGGAAAACCAGCATCCCGGCCAAAAAGAAAGCTGCCAGCCATTTCCACACACAGCGCACCATCAGAGAAACCTGACCATTACCAGATTTTTGCAGATATACATCAATTAAAGCTATCATGAAGCCCGGTACGGGTCAATAAAGTACATCTGAATAATTTCATCCTGCCGCCCCATATACGCAAAAAGGCGCCCCGTGAAAGACAAGGACACCTTTTTTTTGAAAATCAGTACCGGCAATCAGTCTCCGCAGGAGCCGCCGGAACCACAGCTGCCGCAGCCTGATGCTCCCAGGTCCATATTGGAATCAAGGGCAAACCCCATACCCGTAAAATCAACTTTAATACGTTCAGCCTGTTTCATGAAGTCTTTGTCCACAACAAACCGGTGTCCATTCACTTCATGTGTATCATCCGAGTCTTTAGGCTCATCCAGAGCCATGGCAAGAGATGGGCCCCCTCAGCCGCCGGAATTGAGAAAAATCCGGATAGGAGTAGGTTCCTTTCCCTTGAAATACTCATCAATCTGCGTTTTGGCAGAATCAGTCAGTTCAATCATTTGTAAACTCTCCTTATGGTTTATTCGATTCAGGTAAAACCTGCCTGAATACTTTCATTTTAACCACGGCATTTGTGCATGTCAATGTCACGGGTTCTGTTTTTCCCATAATTTTGCAAAATTAAAGGATGTAATGCATTGCCAACCAGCCATGATTTATTATAGCATATCCCTATGAAATTATCTGTACCGTTTATACCTGACACTGCCTATGCAGAAAGCCTGGCACAAAAAAAAGCTGACCTGGCATCTGTGTATTTCGCTCTTCCTTCCAGACCGGCGGCAGACGCCCGGGTGCAATGCAGAACAGTGGATGCTTTTTTATTTACAAAAATTCTGGGCCGGGTGGCCGGTATTAAAGCATATTGCCTGTTAAATTCGCGTTTTATCCGGCCGGATTTGTATCTGGATGATTTTTTTTTATACCATACGCTGGATACCCTCCAGAAACTGGATGAAACTATCAATATCCAGGGGATTGTTTTTTCAGACCTGTATTTTCTAAATGCCCTCTCCAGAACCGGCCATAAACTGGTTCCGAAACTGGAGGCTGTCCCCGGCATCAATATGATGATCGACAATGCACCCAAAGCTTATTTTCTTATGGAGGCCATTGAGAAAACCCGGTTCAGGCTGCCGGGAAAACTGGTCCTGGACCGGTCTTTAAACCGGGATTTTCACTGCCTTGAAAAAACGGTCCAGGGCATCAGACAGGCGTATCCCCAAACGGGCATTGAACTGATGGCCAATGAAGGCTGCCTGCTGCATTGTCCGTTTAAACTCACCCATGATGCCCAGATTTCCCTGTCCAACACCGGCCTGGTCCAGGAGCAAACCCACCGGCTCAGCCGCACCTTAGGGTGTCACGACACCTTTTTTCATCACCCCCACCTGTTTTTACGTGCGCCTTTTATCCGGCCTGAAGACATCACAGCCTATGCCGGTCTTGCCGACACCATCAAGATCAGCGGCAGAACCCTGGGTCAAAATTTTCTGCGCAAAGTAATTGATGCCTACATCCAAAGATCTTTTGACGGCAATCTGCTGGAACTTATGGATGCCACCCGTTTTCTGTCTGACGTATATTACATTGACAACAAAAAACTGGACCCGGATTTTCTCAATACCCTTGCAAATTGTGACAAATTTTGCAAAACATGCGGGATATGCCAGGATCTGTTCGTGCAGACAGCCCGAAAAAAGACCATAACTTTAAAGCCATACAAGGACATGCAATGAAAATACTTGTCACCGGTGGTGCCGGATATATCGGCAGCCATACCTGCGTGGAACTGTTACAGGAGGGATATGATGTGGCAGTGCTGGACAATTTGTGCAACAGTTCAAAAGAATCCCTGCACCGGGTGGAAAAGATCACTGGAAAATCTCTGGATTTTTTCCAGGCAGATCTGCTGGACAAAGCGGCGGTAAACCGGATTCTTTCCCAATACCGCGCTGATGCAGTGATCCATTTTGCCGGTCTCAAGGCTGTGGGGGAATCTGTGACCATGCCATTGACCTATTTTCACAACAACATCACAGGGACCCTCAACCTGTTGGCTGTGATGGCACAGTCAGGGCCGAAAAATATTGTATTTTCATCTTCGGCAACCGTATATGGTGATCCTGCAAGCCTTCCCATTACAGAGGATTTTCCTTTGTCCGCAACAAACCCCTATGGCAGAACCAAACTGATGATTGAAGAAATTCTTACCGATCTTTTTCAATCAGATCCTGAATGGAATATTGCCCTGCTGCGGTATTTCAATCCGGTGGGGGCCCATGCCAGCGGCCTGATCGGAGAAGATCCCCAGGGTATCCCCAACAACCTGGTGCCCTATATATCCCGGGTGGCCATTGGATCTCTGGACCGGCTCCAGGTGTTTGGCAATGATTATGACACCCCGGACGGAACAGGGGTACGGGACTTCATCCATGTGACCGATCTGGCATGCGGGCATATCAAAACCCTTCCAAAACTTTTTTCCAATCCCGGGATCGTAACCTACAATCTGGGCACAGGCAGGGGATTTTCCGTACTTGAAATGGTAAAAGGATTCCAGCAGGCCTGCGGCTGTGCCATCCCCTATGACATTGTTCCCAGAAGACCCGGAGATATTGCCGCCTGCTGGGCAGATCCCGCCAAAGCCAAAGAAGAGCTTGGATGGGAAGCAATAAAAACCCTGGATGATATGTGCCAGGATACCTGGAAATGGCAGAAAAACAATCCCCAGGGATATGCAGACCTGTAAGCGTTAAGGAAATGCAAAAAAATAAAGAGATTTTTTATGGCAGACCACCAGATTCTGGATCATCGGCCCATGACCCGGCTGCACAGGCCGGTGGCCATTGGGGCCCGTCTCAAAAACTGCCCTGAAATCAACACCCTGGGATTTCGTCCCAATTTTTACGATTATGATGCCGACCAGAGACAGGCCCTGTTATCGGCCCGGCGGGTGTTCTATCCCACAGCCTATTATGCCGGGCTTTTCCATACCATGGGAAAACCAACCTTTCCCAGTTTTCACACCTATACCTTTGCCATGGATAAAATCCGCCAGACTGCCATGTTCCAGATGCTTGACATCCCCCACCCCAGAACCAGGGTTTTCTACGGACAAAAACAACAAAAAACCATTCTGGACCGGTTTTCCTTCCCTTTTATTGCCAAGGTTCCCAGGGGATCGGCCAGGGGAGAGGGGATATTTTTGATCCGGAATCAGGCAGACCTGACAGCATATCTGGCGCAAAAAGGCCCGGCCTATATCCAGGAATACCTGCCTGTGGACAAAGACATGCGCATTATTGTGATTGGCCAAAAAGTGGTACTGGCCTATTGGCGGGTTGCCCAAAAATCCGCATTTAAAACCAATGTGTTCCAGGGAGGCAGCATCAGTTTCGCGCCTTTGCCAGCGCCTGCTCTGGACCTGGCCCTTTCCACGGCAAAGGCGTGCGGCTGGGATGATGTGGGTATTGACATACTGGCAGCCGGCAGCCGGTACTTTGTGCTGGAAGGCAATATGAAATATGGTACCAAGGGATTTCAAAAAGCGGGAATAGATTATAAAAAACTGCTGTGTGATCTGATACTCACAAATGAAGTGTAATCCAGAACCTCATCAGGCCTGCTTCTGCCTCATCCTCTTCCCATTCTGCCAGATATTTGCGGATGGCTGCATATCTGGATCCGGGCCGGGGCGTTAAAAGCACATATCCCATGGCATCCAGATTTTTTTCCAGAAGAACAAAAAAAGCGGCTGCCATCCGCTGTTTTTCATTCCCCTGCGCCGGAAGCATTTTGGCCTGATCTGCCACCGCCTGTGTCAGATGTCCTTCAGGTATGAAAAAATCGCTCGCCATATGGTTCCATTCTTCCGGAAAATGGCGGATCTTCCAGGAAACCATGTTTTCAGGACGCAGGATGCCCTTATTGTCCGGATTGAATTCAGCAGGGACAAAGGCCATTTTTTTCTGATTGAACTGCATCAATTCCTTGAGCACATCCTCTGCAGTATACCCGAAAATCCATTCTTCCGGCAGCAGGAGCACTGGTGGAAATTCAGCACTGGTCAAAGCAAATGCAAAGGGACCGGCTTCTTTCCAGAAGCGTTTGAAATCAGCTGCATGGGGGAGAATCTGTCTGACTACCTGCATGGTTATTTTCCTGGTATGGTTATTTCTTTTTTTGCTCCGGTTTTTTAAAATTCTGATTTCTTTTATAAATCAGATGGTCCCCTTTTTTCAAGGAAAACCATTCATGCAGACCCTGGGGTGCACTGGCGGATGCGCTTTGTGCTGCAGCCGGTCTCACAGCTAATCTGCAAAGCTTTTTTGAAACAAAAATTTTGCTTGACCTGTTCCCGGTATTTTGTTAACCATTTCATCTTATCATGGTTAACCAAACACAACATATGCGCCACCGTATTCTGGAACTGTTGTACCGGGAAAAGGGCGGCACGGTTTCCGGCGTAACCCTGAGCGCGTTAACCGGCATTTCCCGGGTGGGGGTGTGGAAACATATCACTGCCCTGAAAAAAGAGGGTTTCACCATTGGCTCCGGCCCCAAAGGCTATCACCTGATGGATTCCCAGGACCTGCTTTTGCCTTTCTGCTTTGACAGCCCTCTGGCTGCCAATGCAGATGCGCTTTTACATGCAGAGGCCCCTTTAAAGGACCGAATATTTTATTTTCCACAGGTGGAAACCACCATGGACACAGCCAGGGAACTGGCAAGAAAAGGTACCCCGCACCTCAGCTGTGTGGTGGCGGAACACCAGACCCGGGGCAGGGGACGTCTCAACCGGGAATGGGAATCTGAGCCGGGAGGTCTGTGGTTTACCTTGATCCTGGTTCCGGACATCCCCCCGCCCATGGCATACCTGTACAACTTTGCCGCTTCCCTGAGCCTGTCAAAGGCCCTGGAAGCCCTTTTCAATATCGATGTCCGGGTCAAATGGCCCAATGACCTTCTCTGGGAGAACAGAAAACTGGTGGGCCTTTTGTCTGAAATTGAAACCCAGGCTGATATGATCCGATTCCTGCTGATGGGCATCGGTATCAATGTGAACAACACCCCTGCCTCTGCATCATTTAACGCCATATCCCTCCGGCAGATTTTAGGACATCGTGTTTCCAGAAAACAAATTCTGAAGGCATTTCTCAAAGAATTTCTCTTTCAGACCCGGGACATGGAGCCTGCAAAAATCATGCATTCATGGAAAAACCGGACTGCCACCATCGGTTCCAGGGTCAGGGTGGAAACCCATAAACAGACTGTCCAGGGCCTGGCCATGGATGTGGATGACACCGGCACCCTGCTGTTGAAAGATGACCACGGCCAGGTGCATAAAATCATTTACGGAGACTGCTTTCACACCTGAAAGAACTTGTTCACCCGGGAAAAAACAACAAAAGGAAAATACCATGCCCCCGGCATACCCATTAAGACCCCTGGTTTACACTGCTTTGTTTGTTGCCCTCATTTCAGTGGGCGCCTTTATTGCCATCCCCATCGGCCCGGTTCCTATTGTACTCCAGAATATGTTTGTCCTTCTGGCCGGTCTTCTTCTGGGTCCGGCCTGGGGGGCTGCCTGTGTGGCAGTGTATCTGCTGGTGGGTCTGGCAGGTCTGCCCGTATTTGCCGGAGGCACCTCCGGTATCGGTAAATTGTTCGGTCCCACAGGCGGGTACCTTCTGGGATATCTGCCGGCTGTTCTGGTCACCGGGGTCATATCCCGAACTTTGGGAGAAAAACCGGGCGGTGATGTCCTTGCCATGGCCGCAGGCTCTGTTATCGTGTATGCTGCCGGCGTACCATGGCTGAAGATTGCCTTTTCCCTGTCCTGGGGCAAGGCTGTGACAGCCGGCATGGTGCCTTTTCTTCTGGGTGATGTTTTGAAAATAGCTGCTGCTGCCGTCATTGCCGGAAAAATCCGGCCTTTTGTCAAGATATAGCATGAACCGCCCGATTCTGGAAATAAACCATTTGACCCACCAGTTCACTTCCGGCGGGGGAATACACGATGTTTGCTTCCAGGTTTTTCCAAAAGAATTCATCCTGCTGGCCGGCCCCAACGGGTGCGGAAAAACCACTTTGATCCGGCACCTCAATGCCCTGCTGCTGCCTTCATCAGGTGATGTCCGGCTGCACGGAAAGCCCGTGACATCAGATATCATCAAAACCCGCAAAGCCGTAGGCATGGTTTTCCAGGATGCCGACACCCAGATTGTGGGGGATACGGTATATGATGAAGTGGCTTTCGGCCCGGAAAATCTAAAAATGTCCCGGGCCGTGATCCAAAAAAAAGTGACCCGGACATTGGAACAACTGGACCTGTTTCACCTGAAAGACCGTAATCCTGCCACCTTGTCCGGCGGGGAAAAACGCCGCCTGGCCATTGCCGGCATCATGGTCATGGATCCTGAAGTCATTGTGCTGGATGAACCTTTTGCCAACCTGGACCATCCGTCATCCCTGTCTTTGATCAAAACCATACGCAGGTTGAACCACGGAGGACAAACCATTATCATGGCTACCCATGACGTGGAAGAGGTTATCACCTGGGCCACCCGGATGCTTATCATGGACCGGCAGGGCTGTCTGGCCCGGGACGGCCGCCCCGGGAACCTGCTCAGATATCTGGCATCCCATGGTATAAAAGAACCCTGTTTTTCCCGTATGGGATACAGCGCACCCCCGTGGCAGTCATGAACGTTTTCACTTTTCGTTCCGGCGCCACAGCCCTGCACCGCCTGGATGTCCGGTACAAAGCCCTTCTTGTCTGCATGGTGAGCCTGGCCCTTTTAACATCCGGATTTGCCGGGTGTTTTGTCTGTTTTCTGGTTTTGTCCTGGCTGGTGTACACCGCAGGTATCTCCTTTACGCAGCTTGTGGGCCAGTTAAAATGGTTCATTGTGCTGCTGGCCGTCATGTTTGCCGTCAGAAGCCTGACCGTGTCCGGCACCAAGGTTTTTGGCTTTTGGGGCATGGTTCTCACCCGGGAAGGCATGACCCAGGGAGCGCTTGTGGCCATGCGGTTTTTTCTGGTCATGATGACAGGGCTGCTCTTTTCTGCAACCACCCGGCCCGCAGACCTGAAAAGTGCTGCCCAGTGGTTTTTAAAACCTGTCCCTTTTGTTCCGGAAAAACAAGTGGCAATCATGATCAGCCTGTTTTTGCGATTTCTGCCCCTGATCCTCACCCAGGGCCGGCAGGTGTCAGATGCAGTAAATGCCAGGTGCGGCAATCTGAACAAAAACCCGGTCCGCCGTATCCGATACCTGGTCCTTCCTTTGCTCAAAAAAACCTTTCTGGCGGCAGACAGCCTGTGTCTTGCCATGGATGCCCGGTGTTACAGCGAAGACAGAACCGATCCTGTTTTTAAAACAGGCGGGAAAGAGACGGTTTTTCTGTTGTCAGGCATATGTTTGTGCCTGATTATGGTTTTTCCGGTTCATCTGTTCTTTTAAATAACATTTTGGTCATAATTATAATTTGTGGTTGATCCGCCAATAAATTTATTGTACAGTTTTAAACATAATAAATTTTCATTACTTTTATCAATATAAATATTTCATAATATGATTATATCTCATAATTAACAAGCGAGCGCATATGACACAGCCTATGGATACTTTTTCCGGCTCTTCCATGTTCGATTTAAGGGGAAGACAATCTGTCAGGGCAACCTTTAAATTGTCCCAGAAAGCCATAGACGTCATAGGTCTGGTGTCGATCCACATGGGCATCAAACAAAAATCTTTGTTTGATCATATAATCGAGGATGTGGATGACCTGGAAAATCTGGCCCAAACCATCCGCCTTCGACAATTCGAAAAAATCCCCAGACGACAGAAAACCTTTGTCATGAGCCGCAGAACCATTGATGCATTGCGCACCATCTCCCAGACCTATGATATGCCCAGAGATGCCCTGGTGGAATATGCAGTGAAAAAACTGGAGTCTGTTATTCACAGCGAAAAAATCCGCCATGCCGAACGTAAGAAACTGGCGGCAGAAGTCATGGCACATTTTGAAAAAGGCGAACAGGTATACCAGTCTGTGGTCAAAGCCCTGGGCAAAGATGATCCGTTCTGCCGGCACCTGGCCAAAGCGGTCCACGCAGCCCGTAAAACAGCAGAAGATCTCCATGAATTTTTAAAAAAAAGCCAGGTTCTGGAAGACTTTTGATAACGGCCATGTCCTGACAGGCACAACAAAACATGAAAGCTGTCAGCTAACATATAAAACCACCCCAATGATTGACCCATGAGGAGGATGCATTGATAGACGTTCAAGACCTGACCAAATATTATAATGATTTTTGCGCGGTGGATCACATCAGCCTGTCGGTGCAGCCCGGAGAAATTCTGGGACTGCTTGGACCCAACGGCGCCGGAAAAACCACCACCCTTCGCATGCTCACCGGATATTTCAAGCCCACATCGGGCCGAATCTCAGTGAAAAACCTTGACATGCCCAAAGATACCCTGCGCATCAAGTCCCTTATTGGGTATCTGCCCGAATCAGCCCCGTTGTACCACAATATGCTGGTATATGATTACCTGGTCTATGTGGCCAGAATCAAAGGCATCGCCGACCCGGACAAACAGATGGAACGTTTCAAAACCCTTGCAGATCTCTGCGGCTTGTCCTCCATCATGGACAAACCCATCGCCACTTTGTCCAAAGGGCTTAAACAGCGGGTGGGTCTGGCCCATGCCATGATGACAGACCCGGAAATCCTGGTGCTTGACGAGCCCACATCCGGACTGGATCCCAATCAGATTGCAGAAATCCGCACCATAATCCGGCAGATCGGAAAAGAAAAAACCATTGTATTTTCCACCCATATCCTCAGCGAGGCTGAAGCCACCTGTGACCGCATCGTTATTATCAACAACGGCAGAATAGTGGCTGACGACACCACCGCCAATCTCAAACACAAAGGCATGCAGAACAGCTTTGTGCGCCTGACCCTCAAAGGGCCTGACAGGAAAACCGCGCATGATTTTCTGACATCCATGGATCCTGCACTGGACATCAGGACGGCAGAACCAAACCAAGAAGAATTGGTGTGCTTTGAAATCCGCTCCCCGGACAACAGGGATGTGAGATCCGACATCTATCTGAAAATCAAACAAACCGACTGGATCATCCTGGAGCTTGCAAGAGAAACCCAGGCCCTTGAAAAAATATTCCAGCAGCTGACCCGTCAGGAGGCCTAACCATGTCACAAATCAAAACCATTGCCGTCAAAGAGTTCAAAGACTATTTCATATCCCCCATCGCATATATTGTGATTGCCTTGTTCCTGATTGTTACCGGGTGGTTTTTCTTTTCCACTTTTTTTATTTTCGGCAGGGCTGATATGCGCGATTTTTTCTCTCTGCTGCCCATTGTTTTCTCCTTTTTCATTCCTGCCGTTACCATGCGGCTGTTTGCCGAAGAAAGAAATGTGGGTTCTTATGAAACACTTTTAACCATGCCGGTTTCCTTTACCGATATTGCTCTGGGGAAATTTTTTGCCGCCACTTTGTTTGCCGGTGCCATGCTGGTACCCACCCTGGCCTATCCTGTTTTCATCTCCTTTATCGGGGACATGGATCCCGGCCCGGTTGCAGGCGGGTATCTGGGAGCCCTTTTTCTGGCGGCTGCCTATTGTGCCATGGGGTTGTTTGCATCCGCACTGACCCGAAACCAGATCATCGCCTTTATCCTCGGGTGTGCCCTGTGTTTCACCCTGACCATCATAAACCGGATGCTGTTTTTCATGCCCCCCCAAATCGTGTCTGTCATCGAATACATAGGGGCCAGTTCCCATTTCACCAATTTTTCCAAAGGCATTCTCGATTCCCGGGACATTATCTACTTTATCAGCCTGGTATGTATTTTTATGTTCTCAACCTATATTGTCATGCAGGAAAAAAATTAAGGAGACACCATGGGACATATGAAAGAACCCTATATCAAATTCATTCTATATATTGCAGTAATAGTGCTGGTGAACATCGTGGGACTGACCCTGTTCTTCAGGGCGGATCTCACCCGCAACCAGATTTTTTCTTTGTCAGAAGCCAGCAAAGAGGCAGTAGCCACCCTGTCTGAACCCTTGAGCGTCAAGGTTTTCTTTTCAAAAAACCTGCCTGCCCCCCACAACAACACGGAACGGTATCTGCGGGATCTTCTGGAAGAGTATGCTGCCCGGGCCGGACGTCTGTTCAACTACAGCTTTTACAATGTATCTTCTGATGAGGGAGATCTTTCTTCCCGGGCCAATGAGAACAGGGAGATGGCCAGAAGCTACGGCATTTCCCCTGTCCAGATCCGGATAATGGAAAATGATGAAATCAAATTCCAGAACGTATTCATGGGCCTGGTGATCATCCACGGCGATCTCATTGAAAAAATAAATGCTGTCACCTCCACTGACGGACTGGAATACCAGTTGACAACCACCATCCAGAAACTCAACAACAAGGTATCTGCTCTTTTACGGGTTAAAGATACCATCCAGGCCAAATTATACCTGTCTTCTTCTCTGTACACCATTGCGCCTCTCATCGGGCTGGACAATCTGCCAAAACTGGCACAAACCGTTAAAGACATCATTGCGGATATCAATGCCAGAAGCAGGGGCATACTGGCGTTTGAACACACTGATATTTCCGACAGACAGTCCCTGGACAGGATCGCGGAAAAACATGATATCATGGCCCTGTCCTGGCCGGCTATCCCGGAAAAAAATATCTCTGCCGGCCAGGGAGCGGCCGCCCTGGTGCTGGAATACAAAGACCAGTCTGCCAGCCTGTCTTTGATCACAGCCATGGATCTGCCCATCATCGGCACCACCTACCAGATGGCCGACCCTGATGCCCTGAAAGAGGAAATCACCGGCACCATGGAAAAAATGATCGGCATCAACCAGGATATCGGGTTTCTGGCCGACCACGGCACCCACACCCTGGGCCCTGACCAGACAGCCATGATGCAGGGCCGGCAGGGTGCCGGCATGCAGGTGTTCAACGATCTGTTATCAGACAGATACAACATCAAACAGATTGCCCTGGCAGAACAGGAAATTCCAGAAGGCCTCAACTGCCTGATCATTGCCAAGCCCACAGAGCCGTTTTCCGACTATGAACTGTTCCAGATCGACCAGGCCCTGATGCAGGGCACCAACATTGCTTTTTTCGGTGATGCTTTCCAGGAGATCATGCCCCGGGGCGGCATGGGCATGCCCCAGTACCTGCCCATTGATACCGGACTGGAAAAACTGCTGGCCCATTACGGCATATCCCTGACACCGGCCTATGTGCTGGACAAATCCGCCTATAAACACCAGCCCAGGGAAGGCGGTGAACAGGTCATCTATTTTGCCCCCCTGCTCAAGGAAAAATCCATTAACAACACCCCTGCATTCATGCACAATATCAAAGGGCTCATTGCCATGCAGGCATCTCCTGTGGAACTGGTAAAAGACAATATTGATGACTCCCAGGTTACCGCTACAAGGCTGCTGCACACCTCTGAGGAATCCTGGCTCATGCAGGGCAGTATCAATCTCAACCCCATGTTCATCTCTGTACCTGAATCCACTGAAGACCTGCGCGCCTATGATTTGGCTTATATCCTGGAAGGCACCTTTACCAGCTATTTCAAGGACAAACCCATACCCGGCAAAGAGATGGGGGACACCGACACCCCGGATGCGCAGGATCAGGCAGATGCCCGGACAGATGAAGAGGATCCGGCGGAAAATGAAATCCAGCCAGGCGAATCCGGTTCTGAAGTTCCCCCGGGGCTTGTGGCGGAAAACCGGCTCAAGGAAACTTCCCGGCCGGCAAAAATATTTGTACTGGGGTGTTCCCAGATGCTCCAGGACAACATGCTGGACCCCCAGGGAAAAACCACCAATGCCACTTTTATCCTCAATACCATCGACCATCTGAACGGCAGAGATGACATAGCTGCCCTGCGCAGCAAACAGCAGACCTTAAATCCCCTGGATCCCACCACCCCTTTCATGCGGGGTATGATAAAATCTTTTAACATTGCGGGATTACCGGTACTGGTCATCCTCTTTGGTCTGGGCGTATGGGCCATCCGCAATGCAAAAAAGAAAAAAATTGCAAAAATCTTCAATTCATAAGGATGCAATTGCCATGAAAAAAGAATACCTGATTCTGATCCTTCTCATATTTGCCCTGAGCGGCTATCTGATATTCAAAAAACAGGACCGCCGGCACTACACACTGCCTGACCCCCCCAAAGTGAAAGCAGACCAGGTGGACCGGCTGGCTGTTGAAAAACCGGACCGCTCCATTGCATTTACCCGGAAAGACAAGGGCTGGGTGGTAACGGACAAAAATTATCCGGTTGATGATACCGCCATGCGCCAGATGATGGATGTCATCACAGGACTGCGGCTCTCTGCTCTGGTGTCGGAAAAACAGGATGTTGTCCGGTATGAACTGGATGACAGTCATGGCATTGATGTCACAGCCTATGACCAGAACAGGTCTCTTTTGTCTTTCAAGATAGGGAAGACCGCCCCCACTTTTAACCACACCTTTGTCATGCTTGAAAACGACCCCAATATTTACCATGCCAAAGACAGCTTCCGGCAGCATTTCAATAAAACCGTCAATGAATTTCGGGACAAGCAGGTCATGGATTTCAAGGAAGCCTCCATTACAGGTATAACCATCGAAACCAGGGGAAAACAAACCCGCCTGACAGCCGGTGAAACCGGTTTTGACACCCAGGATGAAACCGAAGCCGGCTTCAGATATGAAGATGGAGGTGCACCTGATCAAAAAACGGTTTCCGATCTTTTGTCCACCCTGTCTGTGCTGACGTGTGACAGGTTTTTGGAAGATACTGACAAACATACCCTGGAAAAGGATCCCTTTGATCTGAAAATCACACTGGAAAACGACACGCCCATTGTTTTACAACTGTTTGACCAGGGAGAGGAAGGCCCGGTTTTCGCCACTTCCTCCATGAATGCATACGCCTTTGTCCTGGAAGACTATGTTGCCAAAGATATCCGGTCCTGGGCCCATGAACTGGCCGGACTTACATCAGAACAGGAGGAAGAAGAAAAAGAGCCCGCTGTCCAGTGAAAGTGAAACAGATATTAAAACTTATATACCAACCCTATAAATGGATGGTGGTGGTTCCTTTCATGCTGGCCATCACCATGGTCCTGGGGGTGGTGTGTATAACCACAGGGGCGGTGTTCAGCCAGGATGCCGCCAATGTGACAGCTGTTTTATGGTCCAGACTTGCCTGTGCCGTCGCTCCGCTCAGGGTTGTTCTGACCGGAAAGAAAAATTTCACTCCCCAGAAGGCCTATGTGGTGGTGGCCAACCACCAGTCCATGGTGGACATCCCGGTGATCCACGGATTCATGGGACTGCACATCAAATGGGTCATGAAACAGGAACTGCGCAGTATTCCCATTTTCGGGACGGCCTGCCATTATCTGGGCTGCATTTTCATTGACCGGTCCCACCGGGATGCTGCCATCAGATCCATTCACCGGGCAAGAAACCAGCTGTCACCCAGGGCATCGGTGCTTTTTTTTGCAGAAGGCACCAGAAGCCGGGACGGTAAGGTACACCCCTTTAAAAAAGGGGCGTTTGTCTTTGCCAGGGAAACAGGTCTTCCCATTCTGCCGGTCACCATTAAAAATTCATACCAGATCCTGCCTCCTGACACCCTGGATCTTGTTCCGGGAAAAATAGAGCTCATTGTGCACCGGCCCGTGTATGTACTGGCAGATGATCCGGACCGGATGGATGAGGTTATAGCATCTGTCCGGACCACCATTGCCGCACCATTGCTGCCGTAACATCTGACTGCATTTTTCGGTACTCCCAAAAACACCGTTGTTTTCTTCCTTTTACAGCGACTCTAATTTACATCCACTTTCCACCACATTTCATTTACTTTGTAAAATCAATTCTATAAACTAATTATCACAGGAATTTTTTTAATTTTATTCCCACTTTTTTCTTGACTTATACCGCAGATTTCGTAAAAGTGTGTCAAAAGGTGGCGGAAAGTGGAGGTCACACCCAAAACAAAGGCATTAAATACGTGTTTCGATCAAGCTCTTTTCATACAATCGACCCAAAAGGCAGAATTATCATTCCGGCAAGATTCCGGAACGTCTTAAAGGCTGATGATGAATACGGGGCTGTGGTTTCCATCAAGGACGGATGTCTGTATGCTTTCACTTTCAGTGAATGGAAACAGCTGGAGAAAAAAATTCTGGCTGCCAAAAGTGCGGCCATGGAAAAATTCAAACGGTTTTTCCTGGGAAATGCCTGTCCCCTGAAATGTGACAAGCAGGACCGGATTTTACTTCCCCAGAGCCTGCGTACCTATGCCGGCATTGAAAAAGACATTGTTCTGGTCGGGGTATTGGACCGGTTTGAAATATGGGCCCGGGAAAGATGGGACCAGGAAAACCAGAAAATGGAGCAGGAACTTGAACAAGCGGAAGTAAGAGAGGAAATTGCTTCCCTGGGGCTGTAACCATGGGATTTGAGCATACGTCTGTCATGCCTGCCGAGGTATTTGCGTATCAGAATCTGCAACCCGGGGATGTGTGTGTGGACTGCACCCTGGGCGGTGCCGGCCATGCCCGGGCAACCATTGAGGCCATACTTCCCGGCGGCATTCTGGTCGGTATTGACCAGGACCATGAGGCCATTGCCAATGCAAAAAAGATGTTACACCGATTTGCCGGAAACATTATACTGGTGCATGACAATTTCGCCCGTCTTTCCACCATCCTGGACCAGCATAATATCACCGGGGTTAATACCATTGTCCTGGACCTGGGATTTTCACTGAACCAGATCACAAAAGCACGCCGCGGATTCAGCTTTAACCGGAATGAACCTTTGGACATGCGCATGGACATCAGAAACAACCTGACAGCTGAAACCATTATCAACTCTTTTGGGGAAAAAGAGCTGGCAGATCTGTTCTTCAGATTTGGTGAAGAAAAGTTCTCCCGCAGGATTGCCCGGGCCATTGTCAGGGACAGACAGACGCACCCCCTCACAACCACACAGGACTTAACCCGCATCATTTGTGACACAGTGCCGAAAGGCCGGGCTGCTGCCCGGAAAATTCATCCTGCCACCCGGGTGTTTCAGGCCCTGCGCATTGCTGTCAACCAGGAACTGGAAAGCCTTGCCCTGTTCATGCAGCAGGTCCCGGATCTGCTGGTAAAAGGCGGCCGCCTCTGTGTGCTTAGCTTTCATTCTTTGGAGGACCGCATTGTAAAGCAGCACCTGAAAGCCTTTGAATCCCGTTGCACCTGTCCCAAAGAACTTCCCCGATGTGTGTGTAATACAACGCCAACCATGAAATCCATTGTCAAAAAGCCGCTCATACCGACAGTCCGGGAAATGGAAGCCAATCCCATGGCCAGAAGTGCAAAACTCAGGGTTGCTGAAAGGATATAAGAGATGAACCAGAAACACTCTGATAGAAAACATGCCGGCACCGGGGTAAAATGGCTGATACTCATATGTGTTTTGTTTGCAGAACTGCTGGTGCACACCTGGGTGAGGACCGAGAGCACCCAGACCATCCTGGATATCTCTTCTGCCCAGTCCCGCTTGTCGACGCTGTTGTCCTATCAGAAAGAACTGACACTGGAACGGGACCGGCTCAGATCTGATAACCGTATTATCCGAATTGCCGGATCACAACTTAAAATGACAAGTGATGTCTTCAACCAGACCATTTACCTTAAGAAAGAACGCCTGTAATGGCAGATGACCAGCACATAAAAACGCGGGTGATGGTGGTTCAGGTATTTCTGGTGGGGACCCTGCTGCTGCTGGGGGCAAAATCATTTGACATCCAGATTCTCAAGGCCCAGGTATATTCCCAGCGCGCAGAAAATGGGTATTCCAGACTTTTGACCATCAAAGGAGAAAGGGGACAGATTCTGGACAGGAACCTGAACAAACTGGGAACCAGTCTGGATGCCGTGACCATCATAGCTGATCCCCTGCAGATCGAAGCCCCTGTCAAAACCGCACGCAGATTGTCCACACTTCTCAAAACCGACACAAAAGAGCTGGCACAAAAATTTTCCACTGACCGGCGGTATGCCCTTCTGGCCGAAGCCATATCACCGGATATGGCCGAAGAAATCAAAAAACTGCATCTGCCCGGCATATATTTTAAAAAAAGCTTTAAACGCTTCTACCCCAACCGGGATCTGGCCGCCCAGGTCCTCGGATTCACCGGCAGGAACGATATCGGCCGCGAAGGTCTTGAGTTCAAATACAATACCATACTGGACGGCAAAGAGATTGCCGTCTCCGTCAGAAAAGACGGCACAGGCCGGTTGCTGGACATTGACCAAAAAAAACAAGCTGAACTGCGGGGCAATACCCTTGTGCTCACCCTGGACAAAAAAATCCAGTTTCTGTCTGAAAAAACGCTGGAACAAACGGTTAAACAGCACCAGGCAAAATCCGGTCTGGCCCTGGTCATGCGGCCGGCCACAGGAGAGATCTTAGCGGCTGCCCATTATCCCCGGTTCAACCCCAACAACTACCAGGAATTCCACCGGAACCTTTTCAGGAACCGGGCTGTCACAGATGCGTTTGAACCGGGATCCACAATGAAAGTATTTACAGCGGCAGCTGCCCTGGAAAAAGGATTTACCCCCACATCCATCTTTTTTTGTGAAAACGGCAAATACCGTATCGGCAGATATGTGGTCAATGACACCCATCCCCATGACTGGCTTTCCATTAACCAGATAATCACCTATTCCAGCAATATCGGGGCTGTCAAAATCTCTGAAACCATCGGCAGACAAACCCTGCATAACTGTCTTACCCGGTTTGGGTTCGGCAGCAGAACCGGGGTGGACTGCCCCGGAGAAACCAGCGGCACACTCATGCCGCCTGGCAGTTGGTCTGCTATCGATGCCGGGGCCATTGCCTTTGGCCAGGGGGTCTCTGTTTCCGCCATCCAGCTCATTTCCGCCATCAGCGCCATTGCCAACAACGGGCAGCGCATGAAACCCATGCTGGTGAAAAAAATAGTTTCCAACACGGGCAAAGAAATGCAGGTTTTTTATCCCACTGCGGTGCTTCAGGTTATATCCCCGCAGGTGGCATCCCAGGTCAAGCACATGATGCGCCTGGCGGTCCAGGAAAAAGGCACCGGCACCCAGGCGGATTTAAGCGGATATGCTGTATGCGGCAAAACCGGCACTGCCCAGAAAGTGGAAGCCGGCCAAAAACAATATGCCAAAAATAAATACGTGTCGGTTTTTGCCGGGTTTGCCCCGGAAAAAAATCCGCAACTGGCAATTCTGGTAGTGGTGGATGAACCCCAAAAAAAATATTACGGAGGGGATGTGGCCGCCCCTGCCTTTAAAACCATCATGGCACAATCCTGTAATTATCTGAGCATCCCTCCTGCCGCCGCAAGCATGGCAGCATCCTTTCCCCGGAAGATGCCAGCCGGTTCCCCAAAGGCTGTTGCAACCGCTTTTGGCACAGAAACACCGCCTTTTTCTTCGGGAGGTGCCTTGTGAAACTATCCAGATTGCTCCAGGGCATTGCCCAGGACCGGATACCGGATCAGACCGATGTGGATATCTGCGGTATTCAGACAAGGGCCCAGGATATTTTGCCAGGACAATTGTTCCTGGCAGTCAGAGGACATGCGGCAGATGGCCATGATTACATAAAAAGCGCCTTTGACCGCGGTGCTGCTGCCGTGATTGCCCAAAAAAACCCCCATAACCTGGACCGGGTCATTCTGGTACCGGATTCCCGGAAAGCAGCATCTGCTTTGGCTGCCCGATTTTA
This sequence comes from Desulfotignum sp., assembly GCA_035268565.1. Classification (GTDB taxonomy): domain Bacteria; phylum Desulfobacterota; class Desulfobacteria; order Desulfobacterales; family Desulfobacteraceae; genus Desulfotignum. The sequence continues at coordinate 51,327 of DATFKQ010000126.1, forward strand.
CGGCGACCCGTCCCGGGACATGACCCTGGTAGGTATCACCGGCACCAACGGCAAAACCACCACCGCCTATCTGCTGGAAAATATTTTTCTGGCAGCCGGATACAACTGCGGGGTTATCGGCACCATCAACATCCGATACAACGGCAGAATTCTGGACAACCCCATTACCACTCCTGATGCCGTTGTGCTCCAGCACACACTTTTTCAAATGAAACATGCAGGGGTGACCCATGTCATCATGGAGGTTTCTTCCCACGGACTGGATCAGTTCCGGGTGGACAACTGTCATTTTGATGCAGGCATCTTTACCAACCTGAGCCAGGACCATCTGGATTACCATCCGGACATGGAAACTTATTTTTTATGCAAAAAACGGTTTTTCACTGCATTTCTCGGGCCCTGGGGCAAAAAAGCTTCTGCTCCGGCTGTCATCAATGTGGATGATGTCTGGGGCCGGAAACTGGCTGACGGGCTGGATTATCCGGTCATCCGGGTAAGCTGCGGCAAAGCGGCAGATGTCCATGCCCAAGATATCACTGACACCATCCAGGGAATTTGCGGCCGCATCTTTCTGAAAACAGATGCATTTGCCTTTTCATCTGCCCTCACAGGGCTGTTCAACCTGGAAAACATCCTGTGTGCAGCCGGTGCGGCCTATGGGCTGGGGGTCCTTCCCCGGCAGATCCAGGAAGGGATTGACGCGTGCAAAGGCGTACCCGGCCGTCTGGAAAAGGTCAAAAACGCCATTAACCGGCATCTGTTTGTGGATTATGCCCACACCCCGGATGCCCTGGCATCCACCCTCAAGACTTTGAAGCAGCGCGCCCCCAAACGTGTGATAACCGTATTCGGATGCGGCGGGGACCGGGATCGGTCCAAACGCCCCCTCATGGGAAAAATCGCCTGCCAGTACAGTGATGTGACCATTGTAACCTCAGACAATCCCAGAACCGAAAACCCGGAACAGATTGTGGCAGATATCATGAATGGGATCACAGCCCCTCCCCTGGCCACCGGAGTATGCAATGATGCCTGCACAACCGGAATTACTGCCAGAGGCGTTATCCAGGAGGTGGACCGGAAAAAAGCCCTGCTCGCCGCTGTGATGATGTCCCGGCCCAATGACATCATTCTGGCGGCAGGCAAAGGACATGAAACCTACCAGATAACCAACAGCGGCACCATACATTTTGATGACAAAGAACAATTACAGGATGCGTGCAGCGCATTTGCGGACCGCTTTTCTCCTCTTGCCTGGAACCGGGCAGACCTTAAAGCCGCCCTTGGCAATTCCCCGGTTCTGGACACCCTGGATGCAGACACCGCTTTTGCCGGCATCAGCACTGATTCCCGGACCATAAAAACCAATGAGGTTTTTGTGGCCCTGACAGGGGAAAACTTTGACGGCCATGATTATATACCGGATCTTGTAAACAAGGGCATCCAGGCATTTGTGACCATGACCGGCACCTGCCGGGCCCTGGAAGACAGGATCCGGAAACAGGCACAAAAAAAAGGGGTTCTCCTGTTTGAAACCCCGGACACCCTGGCTGCACTGGGAAAGCTGGGGCGGTTTCAGCGGATGCGCTCCCGGGTCAAGGTTGTTGCCATCACCGGATCCAACGGCAAAACCACCACAAGAAAAATGATTCAGAAGATTTTTGAAACCTCTTTTGACACCCTGGCCACCCGGAAAAACTTCAACAATGAAATCGGGGTACCTGCAACCCTTTTGTCCCTTTCCTGTGCCCACCAATGGGCAGTGGTGGAAATGGGCATGAACCAGACCGGAGAAATGAAACGGCTTTCCGCCATTGCCTGCCCGGACATTGCCGTGGTCACCAACACCTCCGGGGCACACCTGGAAGGGTTGAAAACCCCTGAAAATGTAGCGGTTGCCAAAGCCCAGATTTATGACCATGCGCAAAAAAACAGCACTGCCATATTTTTCGGAGATGATCCCAGGGCACATATTTTGAAAACCGGCGCAGAAAGCAATCCGGATATCACACAGATAATTTCTTTTGGCGCCTGTGACACAGCCGATATTTTTGCTGCAGATATCCAGATTTGTGAAAACCGGATCTGGTTTACGGCCACAATCAAAAACAAATCCGCCCGGTTCCATATCAACTCACCGGCCCGGTTCATGGTCAACAATGCCCTGGCTGCCCTGGCTGCCGCATCAGCAGCCGGCGTCGCCATATGCGACATGCAGGCCGGCCTGGCCGCCTTTGTCCCGGTGGCCGGCAGAATGAATATCCGCTGCCTTGCCAACGGCATCCAGCTGATTGATGATACCTATAATGCCAACCCGGCATCAATGACCCAGGCTCTGAAAACGCTGTCAGCACAGGCAGCTGGCTCGGATCAGGACCGAAAGGGACGGACCTTTGCCATACTCGGGGACATGCTGGAGCTGGGAGAAGCCTCTGCATCACTTCACTATGCCGTGGGCAGAACAGCAGCACAGCTGGGTATCACCCGGCTGTATCTGTATGGCCCCCACAGCAGCCATATCTGTCGGGGAGCCGCGGATAACGGCATGGACCGGAACCGGATATTCCTTGGCACCAAACAGGAAATTGCAGACCATGTTCTGGCCCATGCAGGCAAAAACGACTGGGTTCTGATCAAAGGTTCCAGGGGCATGGCCATGGAAACCATTATCCTGCAATGGGAGAGTCAGATGACTTCTGCATCCCGGAAAAAAGAAAAGGCATAGCCCATGCTGTACGAATTTTTATACCCGCTGCATGACCAGTTCAGCTTTTTGAACATTTTCCGGTACATCACCTTCAGGACCATTTACGGAGGCCTGACCGCTTTTGTGATCTGTTTTATTCTGGGCCCTTTTGTGATCAGAAAACTGGCTGCCATGCAGATCGGCCAGGTCATCCAGACCGACGGGCCCCAGACCCATCTGGGCAAACAGGGCACCCCCACCATGGGGGGGATTTTAATTTTGTTTTCCGTGTTCATGGCAACGGTACTCTGGGCCAGCCTGTCCAACCACTATGTGTCCATCCTGCTGCTCACCCTTCTTTTGTTCGGGGCCATCGGATTTGTAGATGATTACCTCATGCAGGTCAAAAAAAGAAACATGGGGTTCACTGCAAAAGGAAAATTTTCCATCCAGCTGGCCTGCGGCCTGGTGATCAGCCTGCTCATCTTTCTCAGCCCGGATTTTGACGCCACTTTGACCATACCGTTTTTCAAAGATTTTTCCCCGGATCTGGGTATCTGGTACATCCCTTTTGCCTGCCTGGTTATCGTGGGCACATCCAATGCCGTGAACCTCACCGACGGCCTGGACGGACTGGCCATCGGTCCCTATATCGTGGCATCTGTCACCTATATGTTTTTTGCCTATGTGGCCGGTCATACCCAGTTTGCCCAGTATCTGCATGTGCGTCACATCATGTCGGCAGGGGAGCTTTCAGTGGTCTGCGGCATACTGGCAGGAGCAGGCCTGGGATTTTTATGGTTCAATGCCCACCCGGCCCAGATATTCATGGGTGATTCAGGATCCATTCCCTTAGGGGCCATTCTGGGTACCATTGCCGTGGTGGTCAAACAGGAAATCCTGCTGCTCATTGTGGGGGGACTTTTTGTCATAGAGGCATTATCCGTGATCATCCAGGTGGCGTATTTTAAAATTACCAAAGGGAAACGCATTTTCAGAATGGCGCCCCTGCACCACCATTTTGAACTCAAAGGCTGGCATGAATCCAAGGTGATTGTCAGGTTCTGGATCATTTCCATTACCCTGGCCCTCATCTCTCTGGGCACCTTAAAAATAAGGTAAAATTAATGCAGGTATCCCCAAAATCATACACACTGGTTCTCGGCCTGGGAAGGTCCGGTCTTTCCATGGCCCGGTTTCTTGCTGCAAAGGGATACCCTGTAAAGGCTACGGATATTGATCCTGCTGCAGCAACAAATGCAAAAGAGCTCAACCGACTGGGAATTGACACCCAGATCGGGTTCCATGACCAGAACACTTTTAACCGGGCAGATGCCATTGTGGCAAGCCCCGGCATCCCCCTGGACATGCCCTTTCTGCTGGAAGCAGCCTCACGTGGCGTACCCCTGCTGGGCGACCTGGACATTTTCTGCCGGTATAACAAGACTCCGACAGTGGCCATTACCGGCACCAATGGCAAAACAACAGTCACTACCCTGGTGCGGGACATGCTTTTGGCCTCCGGCATATCCACTTTCATGGGAGGAAATATCGGCACCCCCCTGGTGGAGTATCTCATGAAACCGGAGCCGGTTCAGGTGGTGGTGGCGGAAATTTCCAGTTTTCAACTGGACCTGGCCCGACACTTCACCCCTGAAATTGCGGTGCTGCTGAACCTGGCACCGGACCATCTGGACCGGTATGAAAACCTGGGTGACTATGCCCGCTCCAAGTGGTCCATTTTTAAAAACCAGACACAAAAACATACAGCCATCATCAACGCCGGCATATCAGATGGCTTTTGCACAAAACCCGGGTTGTCAGCAAGGGTATATGAATTTTCTTCCAACCCGGACCACAGTATCATCCAGGGTGCCAAAATTACAGACCAGGCCATTGACCTGATCCTGCCGGAAAAATTCCCAGACCCGTCAATGCGCATTGACTGCCGGAACCTGAAAAACCTGCCAGGCACCCACAATCTGGAAAATATTGCTGCCGCAGCCCTGGCAAGCCTGTGTGCCGGAGCAGATCCCGGGGCAATTACATCTGCTGTCACAGCTTTCAAAGCACTGCCCCATCGCATGGCTTTTGTTACACGTATTAAAGGTATCAGCTTTTACAATGATTCCAAAGCCACCAATACAGATGCTGTTGTCCGGGCGCTGGAATGCTTTGAAAACCGGATTGTCCTGATCCTCGGGGGCCGGAAAAAAGACACGGATTTTACCCTGCTTCTGCCGGCAGTAAAAAACAAAGTGGTTCAGATCATTGCCATGGGTGAGGCTGCCCCTGATATTGCCCGGATATTTTCCACTGTGTGCAGGGTCACCCCTGTTTCAGGAATGAAAGAAGCGGTAAAGACTGCTTTTGAAGCGGCCAGACCCCCGGAAGCGGTATTGCTGTCTCCTGCCTGTGCCAGTTTTGACATGTATGACAACTATGGGGCAAGGGGAGATGATTTCACTGCCTGGGTCACCGAACTGGAGCACAGATACAATGGATAGCCTGCGGCCCGTTCATCCGGTTTTCCGGGAAAAAGCCCTGCTTTTTCCAGTACTGATTCTGTGCTGCATCGGTATTGTCATGGTCTATTCAGCCTCTTCCGCCATTTCCATGCAGGCCCATAAGACCTTGTTCTATTACATGCAGCGCCAGTCCATATTTTTCGGTGTCAGCCTGTGCGTTCTTTTTGTGGCAGCATCCTTCCCCCACCGGCTTTACAAACACCTGGCCTATATCATCCTGATGGTTTCTTTTGGCCTTCTGACAGCCGTGCTGGTACCGGATCTGGGCATCCGGGTCGGCGGGGCCAGCCGGTGGCTGGACCTGGGCATACTCAGGTTTCAGCCTGCGGAATTTGCAAAACTGGCAATGATTTTGTTTCTGGCTTACAGCCTGTCCAAAAAACAACCCTTGATAAAAGATTTTTCCGTGGGTTTTGTTCCCCATGCCCTTATATTCGGTTTTTTTTCCCTGCTGATTATTTTTCAGCCGGATTTCGGCACCATTGTGGTTCTGGGAATAATCTGCTGGGGCATGATGTTTGTGGCCGGGGTCAGAATACTGCATCTTTTGTGTCCCCTGCCTCTGGTGATACCGATTGTATACTTTCTGGTATACAAAGTGGAATACAGGCTTGCCAGAATCATGACATTTCTGAATCCCTGGGAAAATCCCTTTGATGCCGGATACCAGATAACCCATTCACTCAAAGCCTTTGGTTCCGGGGGCCTGTTCGGCCAGGGCATCGGTCTGGGCATGCAGAAAATGCATTACCTGCCCGAGCCGCACACGGATTTCATTTTTTCCATTATCGGAGAAGAACTCGGTCTGATAGGGGTTCTGGCCATACTGGGGCTGTACGGTATTATCCTGGTCAGGGGCTGCAACATTGCCAAAAACGCGGACACCATGTTCGGTGCCATAGCTGCAGCCGGGCTCACCCTGTATCTGGGGCTGCAGGTCATTATCAACACCGGGGTGGCCTTGAGCGTTTTTCCCACCAAAGGCCTGACCCTTCCCTTTATCAGTTACGGCGGCACTTCTTTGGTGATCAACATGGCAGCCATGGGCATTTTAATGAATATCGGGGCATCAACCCGCGCAGACAGGAAAAAACGGTCATGACATCCAGGCGCAACATACTCATTGCCGGCGGGAAAACAGGGGGCCACCTGTTTCCGGGTATTGCCGTGGCCCAGGCCCTCCAGAGGCTGCAGCCCGGGGTAAAAATTTTGTTTGTGGGCACCAGCGCCCCTTTTGAAGTTTCCACCTTAAAAACCTACGGCTTTGACCATACATCCATCAGTGCACACCCTGTTAAAGGCAGAGGGCTTTTTACAAAACTGTACGGCCTTGCCATGACACTGGTTTCCTTGTGCCAGTCGTTTGTCATTATTCTGCGGTTCAAACCTGATTTTGTCCTGGGGGTAGGCGGGTTTTCCTCCTTTGCCGTGGTGCTGGCCGCCTGGATTCTCCGGGTGCCCACCGCCATTCAGGAACAGAACGCCATCCCGGGTATAACCAACCGGATACTGTCCCGTTTCTGCGGCACGGTTTTTACCTCTTTTGCATCCACCAGGGGCCTGGCCCATAACCCCAGAACCAGGTTTTCGGGAAATCCGGTTCGGGAAAAGGGCCCGGTTCAGGACATGGATGTTCCATGGTTTACAGATATCAGACCACAGGATTTTATCATTCTGGTCACCGGCGGCAGTCAGGGGGCATCCAGCATTAACCAGGCGGTGGCTGACATGGCACAACATCTGAAAGACTGTGATGACCTGTTTCTCATCGTTCAAACAGGTGCAGCAGATGAAAATCGCATAAAAAAAGCATTTCTTTCCCTGGAAATCAGGGCCAGGGTACAGGCATTTTTCCACAACATGCCGGCCCTCCTGGACAAGGCGGATCTGGTCATCTGCCGGGCAGGGGCAGGCACCCTCTCAGAGCTTGCCCTCAAGGGTGTGCCTGCCATTCTGGTGCCATATCCCCATGCCGCCGATGATCACCAGCGTTTTAATGCCAGGTCTCTGGCAGACAAAGGGGCCGCCCTTGTCATGGCAGACAAAAATTTGTCAGGCCATGCCCTGGGCCAGGCGGTTATGGCATTGAAATCCGATCCTGACCAGCGGCAGCGCATGGCTGCAGCCATGAAGCAGATGGCCAGACCCCATGCAGCAGACCACATTGCCGCCCATATTTTAGACATAAAGGAAACCTGAGCCATGTACCAGACTGACTACCATATCCATTTTGTGGGCATCGGCGGCATCGGCATGAGCGGTATAGCAGAACTGCTCATCAACCTGGGGTATACTGTATCCGGGTCTGACCTGAAACTGTCTGCCATCACCCAACGCCTTTCAGGCAAAGGGGCCAGGATTTTTAAAGGCCACAGCAAAAAACAGATAAAAGGGGCCAATGTCATTGTGACCTCGTCTGCCATCTCCCCGGAAAATCCAGAGGTGGTGAAAGCAAGGGAATTGTCCATTCCCATCATCCCCAGGGCGGAAATGCTTGCCGAACTCATGCGCATAAAATATGCCATTGCGGTTTCCGGTGCCCACGGCAAGACCTCCACCACAGCCATGATTTCCCAGATTCTCAATACCGCAGGCCTGGACCCCACCGTGGTGATCGGCGGGCTGCTCATGGGCCTGGACACCAATGCCCTTCACGGGCAGGGTGATTTCATCGTGGCAGAAGCAGATGAAAGCGACGGCTCCTTTCTCAAATATTCTCCGGCCATTGCTGCAGTAACCAATATCGATCTGGAGCATCTGGATTTTTACAAAGATCTTGAAGATATCAAGGACAAATTTGTCCAGTTCATCAACTCGGTCCCGTTTTACGGCCTGGCCATTCTGTGCCTGGACAATGAACATATCCAGGATATTCTGCCCAGGGTTACTGTACGGCATACCACCTTTGGCATGGCAGCCCAGGCAGATCTGCGGGCCAAAGATATCCGCTTCATAAATGGCAAAAGCCACTTCATGGTCTGCCAGCATAACCAGGATCTTGGGGAGATTGTTCTCAACATTGCCGGACAGCACAATATTTTAAATGCCCTGGCAGGAATCGCCACCGCTCTGGAGTTGAAAATCAGTTTTGACACCATCAAACAGGCCCTGGAACAGATAAAAGGGGTCAAGCGCCGTCTGGAAATCAAGGGAGAAAAAAAGGGGATAATGGTGATGGACGATTACGGCCACCACCCCACCGAAATTGCAGCCACACTGGAGGCGGTCCGGGAAAGCTATCCGGACAAACGGCTGGTGGTCGTATTCCAGCCCCACCGCTATACCCGGACCCGGGCTTTGTTCAACGAATTTGTCCGTGCTTTTTACCAGTCCGACATTCTGATCCTGGTACCAATCTATGCAGCCAGTGAAGACCCCATTGACGGGGTTTGTTCTGAAAATCTGTGCCGGGGCATCCAGGATCATGGACACAAGCATGTATCTTATGCTCCGGATTTTACCCAGGCGTTGTCCATGGTCACCCATAAATGCAAACCCAATGACATGGTTCTCACCCTGGGGGCCGGCGACATTTACACCCTGGGAGAAAAACTGGTGGAGATTTTATAGGATCACATGAATCTGCAGTCCGGCATACAAAAGATAAAAAATAAATTTCAGGTGTCAGCACACGTGCCCATGAAACAATACACCCGTTTCAAGGTGGGCGGTCCGGCAGACCTGCTGGCTGTGCCGGAAACACCCCGGGAACTGCTGGCAATCCTGGCAGCAGCTAAAGATGCATCTGTACCGGTAACAATAGTGGGAGGCGGGTCCAATCTGCTGGTGTCAGACCAGGGAATCCGGGGTCTTGTTATTGTGACCACCCATCTTAGGTCTGAAATCCGGTCCAAAAAAGAACGGGACGGCACCGTCCTTGTGTGCGCAGACGCCGGCGAACGCCTTTCAGCGGTGTGCAGATACACAAAAACCCACGGGCTGACAGGTTTGGAGTTTTGTGCCGGCATTCCCGGCACCTTTGGGGGGGCGGTGATGATGAATGCAGGCACAGCCTCAGAGGGTATCTGCCGGAAAATTGCGTATCTGGATATTCTAAACCTGGATACCCTGGTTATAAACACCCTAAAAAAACAAGATCTTGTATTCACCTACCGCTGTCTTGAACTTACCAACCATCTGATACTGAGAGCCGCTCTTGCGCTGACAGCCGAAAACCCGGAAACGGTCCAAAAGCGCTTTGCTGAGAATATAAAACACAAACAAACCACCCAGCCTGTGCACCTGCCCAGTGCAGGATGTTTTTTTAAAAACCCGGACCCAAACTCTTCTGCAGGAAAACTTATCCAGGATGCCGGACTAAAAGGGGCTTTCTGCGGAGATGCCCGGGTGTCTGAGATACATGCCAATTATATTGTCAATTGCGGCAGCGCCACCTGCAAGGACATCCTTGCCCTTAAGGCACGGATTCAAAAGGCGGTGTTTGACCGTTTTGGCATCATGCTTGAAACAGAAGTCAAGGTAACAGGAAACGGGGGGAAAAACAGATGAATGAAAAAGCCAGACAGAACCGGTACAAAAAAAATTCTGACAACCCACAATCCGGACAGAAAACCGTAAGAAATCGGTTTTTTAAACTAGCTGCCCTGCCTGTCCTGGTTATTGTGTTGAGCCTTGCCGCTGTTTTTGTCCATGATGCAGTGGTGCAAAGCCCGTTTTTCTCCATAAAAAAGGTTATGGTCTCCGGCGAAAACCGGGTAAAAAAACAGGAAATTCTGGCCCTTGCCGGTCTGGATGCACCTGCCAATTTCTTCGGGGCGAACCTGTTTGCCATGGAAAAGAAAATTGCGGCCCATCCCTGGATTGCAGCGGCTGCTTTACACCGGTCCCTGTTTTTTACCCTGGAAGTGACCATTGTTGAAGAAGAACCCCTGGCCATTGTGTGTATTGAAAACCTGTCAGATATGCTCATCAATATCCAGGGAGAACCCTTTAAGGAATATGACCCGGAGCAGGACACGGTTTTAGAGCTGCCGGTCATCACAGGTCTGGATCTTACCCTGACTGAAGACCGGTGTCTGTTCCAGGGCCCGTTGTTCAATTCCATTCTGGATCTTCTCCACAAACAGATCCCCCATACCATAGTTTCCATTAAAGGAGATGAACACACAGGCATCACCATTCAGGTGCCGGATGTCTTCAACCAGGCGCCCCTGATGGAAAACAGCCTCATAGCCCTTCATCTGGGGTTTGATGATTACCAGAAAAAACTGATCAAGGCCCGGAAAATAAGCCGTTACATCACTGCCAACATACCCGGGAGAACCATCTGTACCATGGACCTGTTTGATATTGATACGGTCTTTGTCAAAACAGAAGACATGGATACCCTGCACCGCAACACAGAAAAGGGGGTTTGATTTTGCAGGTAAATGAAAAAATAATTGTGGGCCTGGATATTGGAACAACCAAAATATGCGCGGTTGTCGGGGAACTGCTGGATGACGAAATCAATGTCATCGGTGTGGGTTCCCATCCTTCCACAGGGTTGCGCAAAGGATCTGTGGTCAATATTGAATCCACTGTGGATTCCATAAAAAAAGCGGTCCAGGAAGCTGAACTTATGGCGGGCTGTGACATTTCCTCGGTATATGTGGGCATTGCCGGCAACCATGTCAAGGGTTTCAACAGCCATGGCATTATTGCCATCAAAGGCCGGGAAATTACCCAGAATGATGTGGAACGGGTGATTGATGCAGCCAAAGCAGTTGCCATTCCTACAGACCGGGAAATTCTGCATGTCATTCCCCAGGAATTCATTGTGGATGATATGGAATCCATTCAAAATCCCGTGGGCATGACCGCCATCCGGCTGGAGGCCAAAATCCATATTGTCACAGGCGCGGTATCCTCTGCCCGGAATATTGTAAAGTGCTGCAACAAAGCCGGCCTGGAGGTTTGCGACATTGTACTGGAATCTCTGGCATCCGGCCAGGCCGTGCTCAGCGCAGAAGAAAAGGAACTGGGCTGTGTGGTGGCTGATATGGGCGGCGGCACAACCGATATAGCCCTTTTCAGGGACAACAATGTTAAATTTATTTATGAATTGACCGTGGGCGGACACAACCTGACCAATGATATCTCCATCGGCCTGCGCACACCCCTGCCTGAAGCGGAAAAAATCAAAATAGAGCACGGCACCTGTATGCCGGAACATGTGCGCAACGGTGCCACCATTGAAGTACCTGCCGTAGGCGGCAGGGCCCCCAAAAAACTGTCCAAGGCAATTCTGGCGGAAATTCTGGAACCCCGGGTGGAGGAAATTTTTTCTCTTCTGAAAAAAGAGCTGTTTTCAAACGGCCTGGAAAACGCTTTCCCCGCAGGGTTTGTTCTCACCGGCGGCAGTGTGGTCATGGATGGTGTTGCGGAAATAGCGGAATCGGTCTTCAATGTGCCCATCAGAATCGGTGAACCTGACAAAATCGGCGGATTGAAAGACATAGTAAAAAATCCTGCCTATGCCACCGGCGTAGGACTGGTGATCTTCGGCAGCAACGCCAGCTGCAAAATGCCTATCACAGAAACGCCGGCCTCCGGGCTGGGTCCCATATTAAAAAGAATGAAACAATGGTTTAAGGACATTATATAAACAAACAGGGAGGTGGAAATGAATTTTTCTTATGTGGAAAGCAACACGTCAGCAAAAATCAAGGTTATCGGTGTCGGTGGCGCAGGCGGCAATGCAGTCAACAACATGATCAATGCAAAACTCCAGGGGGTCAAATTTATTGTGGCCAACACCGATGCCCAGGCCCTGGAAACTGCCAATGCAGAAGTCAAGATTCAACTGGGAAAATCCCTCACCGAAGGCCTGGGGGCCGGTGCTGATCCCAGTATCGGCAGAGAAGCGGCCCTGGAAAGCATGGATGAGATCAGAGAGGCCCTGGAGGGCAGCCATATGGTTTTTATTACAGCAGGCTTCGGCGGCGGCACCGGCACAGGCGCAGCCCCTGTTATTGCTGAAATCTGCAAGGACCTCGGCGTGCTTACAGTGGCAGTGGCATCCAAACCGTTTTCCTTTGAAGGCAAAAAAAGGGAACGCCAGGCCCTGGAAGGACTGGAAAAGCTCCATGGTATCACAGACACGGTTATCACCATACCCAATGACCGACTCCGTGGGATCGCTCCCAAAGGGGCAAGAATGGTGGATATGTTCATCAAGGCGGATGAAATCCTCCACCATTCCGTTAAAGGCATCACCGACCTGATCATGATGCCCGGCCATGTCAACCTGGATTTTGCCGATGTCAAAACCACGATGCAGAAAGCGGGCAAAGCCCTTATGGGCATCGGCATCGCCTCCGGAGAAAACCGGGCCACAGAAGCGGCGGAAAAAGCCATTTCCCATCCCCTGCTGGAAGATATTTCCATTTCAGGGGCCAAAGGGGTGCTCATGAACATCACCTCTTCTTCAGACCTGACCCTGGATGAAATGACCGAGGCCTCAGACCGGATTTACCAGGAAGTGGGCGATGACGCTGAAATCATCTGGGGACAGACATTTGATGACACCATGGGAGATGAAATCCGCATCACGGTTATTGCCACAGGTATCGGCACGGATGAGCCCAGGCTGGCCGAAAACATGCACAGATTTGCACCCCCTGCCCAGCCAGCAGCCCATGCATATGAATCCCAGCCGGTTTATCACCAGGCCTATGGCGGCCAGACCGCTGTCCAGGCCCAGGCGGTGAACCAGTCATGGGCAGATGGTGCTCCTGCCAGAGGACAGGTGAGAAACCCCACTGAAGAGGAACTGGCCAACTGGAATGAATTTGAAGAACCGGTCCGGGTTACCCGCAAACGGGTGGTGGGCGGTGAAGACATGGCCCAGCCCTACAGCAATACTGCTTTTGACAAGGATGATCTGGAGGTGCCGACCTTCTTGCGAAGAAAAGCTGACTGATCCATGAAAAAGCGGCGCAGTCCGGGCCGGAATGATATATCCCTGGAACAGGGGGCCATCTGCAAGCAGGAAAAAGGATTGACCCGGGTGGCCCTGGTCTATCCCAATACCTACAGGACCGGGATGTCAAACCTGGGATTTCAGCGGGTGTACCAGCTGGCCAACCAGCAGGAAACAGTGGCCTGTGAACGGGTGTTCCTGCCCGGATCCGGGCAGACAAAAATGCCTGCTAAAAGCTGTGAAACAGGCTTATCCCTTGACCGCTTTGACATCATTTTGTTTTCCATCTCCTTTGAAAACGACTTTGTGCATCTGGTACAACTGCTTTTAGGGGCAGGCATCCCCCTGCGGTCATGTGACCGCAGTCACACCCACCCCCTGGTGGCTGCAGGGGGGGTTGCCTGCTTTATCAACCCGGAACCTGTTGCGCCATTCATGGATCTGTTTCTGCTGGGGGAAGCGGAATGCCTGATACCCGGCTTTTTTTCCGTCTTTCATGCCCACAAAAGCCGGGCGGATCTGCTCAACTGCCTGGAAAAACACCTGCCCGGTGCCTATGTACCGGCCCTGCACATTCCTTATTTATATGCAGCACCTTCTGAACAGATCCACAAAAGCATGCACAAAGAAGGCTCTTCTGAAAAAATTCAGGTGCAGCTCGTGAAAAATCTGGATGACATCCAGACCCATACCTGTGTATTGACAACCGGCACTGCCTTTAAAAACAAATTTCTGGTGGAAATTTTCAAAGGATGTCCCCATGGCTGCCGGTTCTGCACAGCCGGCTTCATTTACCGCCCCCCCCGGATCTACCCGAAAAACACCATTTTTGCGGCCATGGACAAAGCAGCGGGCAAAACCGATAAACTCGGACTGGTGGGATCGGCCATTCTGGATCACCCGGACATTGCCGCCCTCTGCAGTTACGGCACTGAAAATGAATGCTCTCTTTCCTTTTCCTCTTTGCGGGCAGACAAACTGGATGACCAGATGACAGGCCTGCTGGCCGCCTCCGGGGTAAAAACCGCCACCATTGCACCAGAAGCCGGATCCGA
>DATFKQ010000127.1:0-13097 GCA_035268565.1 Desulfotignum sp.
TTTTCCCACCTGGCGGGGGCCGCCGATGAATACCATTTTACGTTCCAGGTCCTGCAGGATATGATCATGGATGTATCGCATATGGCTATTTTAACCGCTATTCCAAAACAGTCAAGGCTATTTTGGAATAGCGGTTAAAACAGCCGGGCAGATTGCCGGTGTTCTTTCGGTCAGATAGATGATGACCCGGATGGGTATTAGATCCGGGTGGCATTTTTTTCTGTACAGATCATCTGTTTTCTGTCAGAAATCAGTCTGATGTGAAAAACAGATGGGGTGAAATATGCTGATAAATACATTTATACATATACCGCGGGTCGGGGCGGTTACGGAGAAACGGTTGTGGTCGGCGGGGCTGCTGGACTGGCACCAGGTTGATTCGGCCGGCTCCTGTGATATTCCTGCTAGAAGCCTGATGCGCATTGCCGCCTGTATGGCGGAATCCTGTGAACATCTGGACAACAACAACCCGGCTTATTTTGCGGACCTTCTGCCGGCCGGGGAACACTGGCGGTTTTTTCCGCAATTCCGGAAAACCACGGCGTTCATCGATATTGAAACAACAGGCATGGATGTGTTCGGAAGTGAGATTACCACCATTGCCCTGTATGACGGTGAATCCATCAAATATTATGTCCAGGGACAGAACCTGGATGCGTTCATGGATGATATTGAAAAATACAATGTGATCGTCACCTACAACGGCAAAACATTTGATGTGCCCTTTATCGAGAAGTATTTCGGCATCCGGATGAACCATGCGCACATCGATTTGCGGTATGTGCTGAAGAGCCTGGGGTATGCCGGCGGACTGAAGCGGTGCGAAAAAGCCCTGGGGCTGGATCGGGGAGACCTGGACGGGGTGGACGGCTTTTTTGCGGTTCTGCTGTGGCGGGAGTATGCGCAGACCGGCAACATCAAAGCCCTGGAAACCCTGCTGGCATACAATATCGCGGATGTGGTGAACCTGGAAACCCTTATGGTCACGGCATACAACATGAAACTCAAGGATACGCCTTTCAGCCGAATCCATACGCTGCCGGTGCCCAAAATCCCGGACATACCTTTCAAACCGGATCTTTCCACCATAGAGAGGCTCAGGCAAAAATTCCCGTTTTTTTGAGTGGTGCGCCGGCAAGGTGATTTCCGCTGTATTTTTGGGGAATTCGGCCGGTACAGTGCAAGGAAAATGGCTTAAGGAGTCTGCCTGTGAATGATTTTAATGTGTTTATGGATGAACTGCCCCTGTGGTCGGCACCGTTCGGCCTGAAGCTGCTGGATATTCTGCGTTTCAGAAAGCATGTCACGGTGCTGGATATCGGGTGCGGGGAAGGGTTTCCCATCATCGAGATTGCATCCAGGTTCGGGGAAACCAGCCGGTGTATCGGGCTGGACCCGCTGGCCGGGCCATTGAAACGGCTGGGTCATAAAAAGCAGGTGTACGGCCTGCCCGGAGTGCATGCCGTGCAGGGGGCTGCAGAGGCCCTGCCGTTTGCGGACCGGTCCGTGGACCTGGTGGTATCCAACAACGGCACCAACAATGTGGCGGATGTGCACCAGACCTTCAGGGAGTGCCGCAGGGTCATGAAGCCGGAAGGACAGCTGGTTATTGCCGTGAATACGGAGCAGACCATGAGCGAGTTCTACCAGGTGTTTGAAGCGGTGCTCCTGGAGCAGGGCCTGGCGGATTCCATGGTAAAAATAAAAGACCAGATCCGCAGTAAGCGGCTGTCAGGAGAGCAGCTGGAATCTGTGCTGCACGCCTGCGGATTTGCCGTCCGGCAGGTGATCGAGGACCAATTTTCCATGCGGTTTGCTGACGGCACCACCCTGTTTGGGCACTACCTGATCCGGAACTTTTTTCTGGAGGGCTGGAAAAGCCTGGTGCCGCCGGAAATGCAGGAGAAAATCTTTTCCCGGATCGAAGCGCGCCTGAACAGGACGGCAGGTGAGAAAGGCCATGTCAGCCTGACCATCCCGTACATGGTTCTGGACGGGGTTCCGGTTTTCTGATAAAAGGCGCAAAGCAGTATGCAGCCATATTTTTTTAACCTCTTACGCCGGAAGTGTGATCCATGATGCAGCTGGGTACCTGGTTTACTTTTTTTGTGATGATGACAGCCATTGCCTACACCCCGGGGCCCATGACCATGTTTGCCATGTCCTCCAGTGTGAAACACGGGTTATACCGGACCCTGCCGGGCATTTTCGGCGGTTCGGCCGCCTATATGATCCAGATGATCGTGGTGTACCTGGGGCTCGGGGTGATTGTCCAGAACTCCACGGTTGTCTTCAACACCATCAAATGGGTGGGGGTCATCTATCTTGTTTTGCTGGGGGTCAAGAACTGGCGGCAGTCTGTCCAGGATATGGAGATGACCCATACCGGCCTGCCTGTATCCCCGGTCAAGCAGTTTTCTCTCGGGTGTGCCACGGGCATGTCCAACCCGAAGTCGGTGCTGGTGTTCACTGTTTTGTTTCCCCAGTTTATCAATCCGGATCATTACACTGCCCATTTTGCTGTTCTGGCAGCCAGTTTTTTCGTCATCCAGGGCAGCAGTGCCCTGGCCTATGCCCTGTTCGGTGCCCGGGTGTTCAAATGGCTGCGGCAGCGGAACCTGGCCCATGTCCAGAACCGGGTCACAGCGGTGATCCTTTTTTGCGCCGGCGGGATACTGGCGGTGAGCAAAAAATAGGCAGCCGGGCGTAATTTATTTTCTGCGTGTCACGGCCAGGCAGTTGAGCCAGGTAAAAGATTCCCGACCCAGCCCGTCGGATGAGACAGTGCAGGTGATGATGTCAAATCCGCTGTCCCGGCAGAGGCCGGTCCAGGCAGTACGGGTCATGGCGGTGAACCGGCGGCCTTTGGCATCGCATTCATCAGCCTGGACATCGTCCCGCTGCATGGGTACGGAAAAGAACAGGCGGCCTTCAGGGACGAGAATATGGCGGATTCTGGAAAAGACATCCTCGATGTCGGGCCGGGTCAGGTGCATGAGGGTAGCGACGGCATACACTCCGTCAAAGGGGCCTAAAGAGGGGGTCAGGTCCCGGGGCAGGCAGAGGCGGCAGAGGCGGCCGGCAAGGGCTGCGTGGCAGGCGGCGGCCGCATCGATCATCTCCTGGACTGCATCCGATGCAGTGACATCGAACCCGCTGGCCAGCATGAAGGCGGCATCCCTGCCGGAACCGCACCCCAGTTCCAGCAGGCTGGCCCCCGGGGGAAAACTTGCTGCAAGAAAGGCTTGCAGCTCCGTGACATCTGCGGATTCATACCGCCGGACCAGGTCTTTCCAGCAGGCGGTGTAATATGCAAGGGTGGTATCAGTCACTTCATCTGGCCCACCGATAGACTCCCCGGGATATCCGTTCGAGTTTGCCCACCTGGACCAGGCGGAAGAGAATGTTTCTGACCTTCTGGGGATCCATGTCCGATTTTTCAATCACTTCAGCCACCCGGGTAAGCCGTTTTGTCCGCCGTTTGAACAAGGTTTCAATGCCGGCGGCATCTTTGATTTTCCGTGACGGCAGCTCTGAGGGGACGGTCTTTTTTGGGCCTTTTCGGGCGGCTGCGTGAGCAGCAGATGCATTTTTGACCGGCCGGGTGGAAGCAGCCTTGCTCTTTTTCAGCGGTTTTGGCAACCGGGTGGATGCGGATGGTTTCTTTTCGGGCCGCTTCGGTTTGACAGGCGGTTCATCCGATGCTGCACTTTCCTCAATGTCGATGCCGAACAGGCCGGACAGGTCTGCCTGGTCCTCCATGATGCGTGAAGATTTCTGTTCGGAGCGGGTCAGCAGCTCTTTTTTGCCGGCGTTGACTGTTTCAGACACCAGGTCTTTGACATCGGCTTTGCGCAGCACAAAAAACAGGGACGGATCCTGGTCCAGCCGGGCCCCGACACCATACAATACCGCTGCCACATGTTTGCACATCACAGCCCAGTCCGGGCAGGAGCAGTCCAAAGAAATCTCCTCGGGGGCCGGGAAAAGCCCTTGGCCTTTTTGGGTGAACACCGCTTCCAGGGTTTTGGGAAACTGGCCGGCCAGCAGCTGCTTCAGGCTGTCCATCTGATCCCTGCACCGGGCCTGGATATGGCGCCACTGTTTCTTGGGAATCGGCTGGATGGTGATAATAACCCGGTATGGCGCACCGGCACTGCCCGCCACCAGTGCCGTGATGGTCCCCGGCGTGATTTGAAGGTCCAGGACCGCCCCGTGCCGGACATAGCTTCTGCCCCGGCCGATCCGGTTGGCATAGTCGGCATACTGTTCCAGGTTGCGGTTCCAGGATTTACCCCACCAGGTTCTGGCCAGGGTTCTGCCTTCAATGATCACGGGTTGAATCCCCGGGTTTTTCTTTTTCAGGGCGTTGCGTTTTCTTTCCGCCCGGGCCTTTTTCTGGGCCACACTGACATATGCGGGGTAATAGTACATGGGTGAATCCTTCGCAATTATTCTTTTTCCATAATCAACCCGGCAGGGAAAGCCGGAACAGATCCATCAGTTTTTTGTCATCCATTTCAGTGACCAGGGTTTCCCCGGACGGGGCCACCACCTGGTCTGCCAGTTCCTGTTTTTCCCGGATCATCCGGTCGATTTTTTCCTCGATGGTCCCTTT
This sequence comes from Desulfotignum sp., assembly GCA_035268565.1. Classification (GTDB taxonomy): domain Bacteria; phylum Desulfobacterota; class Desulfobacteria; order Desulfobacterales; family Desulfobacteraceae; genus Desulfotignum. The sequence continues at coordinate 4,619 of DATFKQ010000127.1, forward strand.
GGTCACGAATTTGTGCACCAAAACCTTTTTATCCTGGCCGATCCGGAAGGCCCGGTCCGTGGCCTGGTTTTCCACGGCCGGGTTCCACCACCGGTCAAAATGCACCACATGGCTGGCCCGGGTGAGATTGAGCCCTACGCCTCCAGCTTTTAAAGACAATACCATAAACGGGCAGTAAGTTTCATCCTGAAACTGCGCAATCAGCTGTTTTCTTTTTGCCACGGACACACTGCCGTGAAGCACCAGTCCGGGGTGGTGAAAAATCGATCCCAGAAAAGACTGCAGGGGCCGGGTCATCTCCTTGAACTGGGTGAACACCAGGACCCGTTCCCGTTTGTCATGGATGGTTTCACATATCTCGGCCAGGCGAAGGAATTTGCCGCTGTGTTTTGCCGTAAAATTTCCGGAACCGGTCAGCTGATCAGGGTGGTTGCACAGCTGTTTGAACCGCATGATAGAAGACAGGATCAGGCCTTTGCGCTGAATGCCGGATGTGTTTTCTATCTGGTGTGCCAGGGTTTCCACCGCCTGTTTGTACAGGATAAGCTGTTTGGGGCTCAGGTCTGAAAAAACCGTCATTTCCACCTTGTCCGGCAGGTCGGAAATCACGGTTTTATCGGTTTTCAGCCGGCGGAGGATATAGGGGGAAATCAACTGCCGCAGTCTGGCATATCCTTTGGGATTGTCTTTTAATGATTTGGCAAAGGTGGAAAATTCCGCTTTGCTGCCCAGCAGCCCGGGATTGAGAAAATCAAACAAAGACCAGAGATCTGACAGCCGGTTTTCCACGGGGGTACCGGTCATGGCGATCCTGTGGGTGGCGGGCAGGGCTTTGACGGCCCGGGTCTGATGGGTGCCGGGATTCTTGATGGCCTGGGCTTCGTCCAGAATCAGGCAGTGCCAGGTATAATCCTGCAGCCACTGGTATTTTTTGACCAGGGTGTAACTGGTGATGACCAGGTCCAGCTGGTCCAGCCGGGATCTGGAAAGGGCAAGGTCCCCGGCCCGGTTCTGTGTGTTTTGGTTCTGCCTTTCCCCGGGCGGCTTTTTCCGGTTCTGTTCGGTCAGGTTCTGCCGCTCCTTTGCATTGACAAATCCCGGATGTGCGGCAAAGGTTTTGAGGGTGGGCAGAAAGCGGTTTATCTCTTCTTCCCAGTTGGAGATCAAAGACGCCGGCACTACCAGGAGACTGGCTGCCTGTTTTTTCTTTGAAAAGGTACTGAGCAGGGCCAGGATCTGGATGGTTTTCCCCAGTCCCATGTCATCGGCCAGGCAGGCGCCGAAACGGTGGGTGTGCAAAAAAGTCAGCCAGTTGAGCCCCCGGGACTGGTAGGGCCGCAATCCAGCTTTGAACCCCTGTCCCGGACGGACGGACCTGACCTGTTCGGGCTGCTGCATTTTTTGGATAACGGATGCCAGCCATTCCCCGTTGGATACGCTCACTTCCAGATCTGCGCTGTCCTGTCCTGTCATCTTTTCCGGATGCAGTCCGGCCCGCATGGCCTCGCCCAGGGTAAGTCCGGATCCGGCCAGGTCTTCAAACCGCTCGCAGGCCGTGAGGGCCTGCCGGAGTTTTTCCGGATCCACAGCCACCCACCGGTTTTTGATAAAAGCCAGTCCCCGGCTTTCCTCAAGGATGTTTTCGATCTCTTCCCGGGTGAATGCCAGATCTCCGATCAAAATGCCTGCCTTGAAATCCAGGAGTGCATCCAGCCCGGCCATGGCCGGTTTTTTGTCTCCCAGAGAGATATTCACCCGGGGGGAGGCAGCATGTTGCTTCCACCAGTCCGGGATGCGGCAGATCACCCCGCATGCCTCGTAATCAGGAATTTCCTTTAAAAAGGCAAATGCTTCTCCGGCATCCCAGGCCAGGGGATGGAACAGTTCTCCGGTTTCGATGAGACTGGCCACAATCCTGCTTTTTTCACCGGCTTTGTAAACCGTTGAAAGCAAATTGAGCAGGGCCTTATCATCATGGGATGCAATGGCGTGTTTCAGGGGCAGGTGTCGGGGTTTTCCATTGGCGCCCATGCCGGCGGAATAGGTGGCCATAAAGGCAAAGGGCAGGGTTTGGTTTTTGTTTTCCACCAGATGAAAGAATACCCGGCCGGCAGGATGCAGGTTGGGGTTCCGGCCATGGAAATAATCGCTGACCCGGCCGTCGAATGCCTGAATTTCACTGGCGAACGCGTTGTTGAATTCCTGCCACAGACCTTCCAGCATCCCCCCGGTTACATATTCGGCTCCGGCCATCATGGGACGGGTGGACAGAAAATCTTCGATGGTGCCGAAAGGGATGTCCACCTTTGTTTCATGCCGGAGGGTTTCCAGTTCCGGGATACGTGACAAGGCCTGAACAAATCGCCTGGCAAAACGGATAAAATATGCCAGGGACGGGGAAAACTGTCCCCGGGTTTTTTCAAATCCCAGTTCAAACAGCCAGGTACTGCTCCGGGCCGCAAACCGGTGATGGATATTTTTCTCTTCTCCGGCCTGCTCCCGGGAAACACGGTGGTTGGTTTCCTCCCATTCCAGACACAATGTCTGAGCCGGCATGACTGAAACCACCAGTTGTTTTGTATTGCTCTCCGCCAACGTCAGCGCTTTCCTGAATAAGGTTTTTGATGGCAGGGTAATACCAGATCAGCCGGCCAAAAACAATAGAATGGCGAAGAGATCACCTCTTTTTTTGAATGTGATCTGCCTTTCAGTACATATTTGATTCAGCGATCAAAGCGTGACAAACATCCCTTGTTCTGTCTTTTTTATCTTGTTTTCCTTTTTCAACCGGTAGGCATTGTCTGAAATCTGCTTGCCGGTAAGGCCGGTCTCTTTTTGTAGATCTTTGAAATTAATTCCCTCTTTGTGTTTTTTGATGGTTTTAAGGACAGCATCGAGATTTGATTTGCGCGGTTTGGATTTCTTTTTTGCTGCTGGTTTGACGGAGGTGGTTACAGGTTTGGGGGCGATGTCTGCCGGCTCTTCGAAAGAAGAAGGCATTTTTTCAAAAACATTGGTCAGATCTTTGATGCGTTTGGAAAGATTCATCAATGATGTTTTAATCAATTGTGAAGATTCTTCATCGAGTTGAACAGTAATGGTAAATTTCATTTTTTTCTCCTTTTCTGAATATAAAAAAATTGCAATTTCAGATGTATTATCAGTGTAGTACAAATTAATCAAGAAGATGAGTAAAACAATTTTTCAGGAAAAAGTGTCAGGACAGTGTAACCGAAGTTGACAACCCTGCCTGCTTCGTCCTATTCTCAGCCTGGAATCGGGGTCAGGCATCCCTTCCCGATGGAGCCGGGAAGGGGCAAAGGGTCATCCGAGGATTAACAAAAAAGGATTTTATCCCATGAAACGCTGGATTTATTCAGTCATTGCCATTGTTCTGGTGCTGGGTATCGGTGCCGGTATCTTTTTGAACCATTTGAAAACAGCGGCCCTGCCCGTCATTGACGGCAATCTGCCAGTGGACGGGCTGACAGCGCCGGTCACCGTGTACCGGGATGCCCACGGGGTGCCGTCCATTACTGCTGAAAATGAGGGTGATCTGTACCGGGCCGTGGGGTATGTGATGGCCCAGGACCGCCTCTGGCAGATGGATCTGCTGCGCCGGGTCACCCTGGGCCGGTTGTCGGAAATTTTTGGCGATTCCCTGGTGGAGGTGGATATGCTGATGCGGGCCCTGAAAATCAGCAGTAAAAGCCGGGCCATTCTTGGCAACTGCCGGGACCAGAGCCTGCTCACTGCGTTGGATGCGTTCTGTGCCGGGGTCAATGCATATATAGCCGATGCCGGCAGCCGCCTTCCCCCGGAATTCCGGATACTGGGATACACGCCTGAACCCTGGGAACCCCTGCATTCGGTCAACCTGATCGGGTACATGGCCTGGGACCTGACCAATCCTTACGGGATTGAGCCACTTTTCCACAAAATCCGGCACCAGGTGGGAGATGCGCTTTACCAGGAACTGCTTCCGGACCTGCCCATGATGAAAACACCGGTACACCTGCCCGGATATGACATGGTTTCCAGCGGCTGGGATGCGGGATTGCAGCAGTCGGCAAAAATTCTGGAAAACCTGGGTGTGACAGTCTTCCATGGCTCCAATAACTGGGCCGCCGGTCCCCACCGCACCCAGACCGGCAAGCCCTTGTTCGCCAATGACATGCACCTGGGGCTCAATGCCCCGGGCCTGTGGTATCCCATGCTCCACCATGCAGAAGGCAGGGTCCATGTCACCGGCGTGGTGCTGCCTGGCCAGCCTTTTGTGATAGCCGGTCACAACGCCCACATTGCCTGGGGCATGACCAATGTGGTGGTGGATGACATGGATTTTTTCCTGGAAAAAACCGATGATGCCCATCCCGGACAATACCAGTACCAGGGGGAATGGATCGATTTTGAAACCAGGCAGGAGACTATTCATATCAAGGATGGTGAACCCGTCATTCGGGATCTGCAGTTCACCCGCCACGGGCCGGTAATCAGCCGGTTCAAGGGTCTGGGCAGTGAGGTGGTATCCATGAAGTGGATCGGCAGTGCCATGAGTAATGAGCTCGGGGCGGTGTACCAGCTGAACCGCGCTGAAAACTGGGATGACTTCCGCCGGGCGGTGAAAGGATTTGTGGCGGTGAGCCAGAATATCGCCTATGCCGATGTCCAGGGCAATGTGGGGCTGCAGACCTGCGCCGGCATTCCCCTGCGCAAAAAGGGCAGCGGCATGGATATCTACCCGGGATGGACCGATGAATATGAATGGGTTGGTACCGTGCCCTTTGAAGCGCTGCCCTATACCTTCAACCCGGCAGACGGCGTGGTGTCATCAGCCAACAACAAGACTGTTGACGTTGACTACCCCCACCATATCTCCCACTGGTTTGCCCTGCACTACCGCATCGACCGTATCCGGGAGATGCTGGCAGCCAAAAAAAGTCTGTCCCTGGAAGATTTCATGGCCATGCAGACGGATCACCAGTCCCGGCTGGCCGCGGACCTGCTGCCGGGCCTTTTGTCCTGCCTGACCCCGCGGTCTGCCGAACTCACCGGCCTGGAACAGGCAGCCCTGGGCATCCTGTCATCCTGGGACGGGGAGATGCGAAAGGATGCCCCGGCCCCGGCCATATTTGACAAGGTTTATGTCACCTGTGCCCGAAATCTGCTGGCTGATGAAATGGGCACGGATCTGGTTGATGAATTTTTGTCCGGGTCCTACCCGGTGCGGCATGCCATGCATAATATCTGGCCGAAGCCGGACTCAGCCTGGGCAGATAACATCCAGACCCCGGATGTGAAAGAATCTTTTTCAGATATTGTGTGTCAGAGTTTTGGACAAGCGGTGGCCGAGCTGGCTGAAAAATTGGGCGGTGATCCGGGAAAATGGCAATGGGGCAGTATCCATACCCTGACATTGTCACATCCGCTGGGATCCGTGGACATTCTTGACATCCTGTTTGACCTGAACCGGGGACCGTTTCCCGCCCCCGGCTCCTTTCACACGGTATCCCCTTATGCCTACAAGGTCAATGCACCCTTTGACGTGAAACACGGGGCTTCCCAGCGCCATATTTACGATCTGTCCGACTGGGATAACAGCCGGGTCATCATACCCACCGGCAGTTCCGGTATTCCCGCCTCACCGTTTTACTGCTCCCAGGCAAAAATGTACATGAACGGACAGTTTCGGCAGGATCTTTTCACCCTGGAACGGATATCGGCTGCTGCCGTACACACCCTGGTGCTGCAGCCTGCCGGTGGATGATATCAGTCAAATGCCATTTCGGTTTTCCATTCTTTCCACACATTTCCCACCAGGTCGGGACCGGGTTTGAGGGTTTTCCTGCCCGGCTGCCATCCGGAAGGGGTGGCCTCGGCGCCCTTGGTCTCCCTGACCAGCTGAAATGCCTGTATCTGACGGATGGTTTCCGCCACATTTCTGCCCACAGGAGGGGTTAACACCTCATATCCCTGTATCACACCGTCCGGGTCGATGATAAAGCGGCCCCGGGTTTCCACGCCCGCATCTTCGTCATACACGCCGTACACTTTTCCCACCCGGCCGCCGGCATCAGACAGCATGGGAAACGGAATCCCGCCGTCCACCATTTTGGACAGTTCCTTGTCATTCCACATCTTGTGAACGAACATGCTGTCAATGCTCATGGTGAGCACCTCCACACCCAGCTTGCGGTGCTCGTCATATTTTTCAGCAACTGCTGAAAGCTCAGTGGCTCAGACAAAGGTGAAGTCACCGGGATAAAAACACAGCAGTACCCATTTGCCAAGGTAATCGGACAGTTTGAAATTGTTGAAACTGCCCTGGTGATATCCCGGTGCAGTGAAATCGGGCGCGGTTTTGCCTACCTGTATCATCGCTGCTGCCTCCTTTTTTTCAGTTACGGGTGTTTGGGTTTCCTGTGCTGCCGGGTCCTGTCCCACCGGTCCCCCGGTGGGCCGGGCGCATCCTGCCTTGATTTCGGTCGCCATTGCTCCTCCTTATAAGTTGCATGGTTGGTTGATACAGCACATCATATCTGGACTGCATTACATTTTTAAGCATATTTGGTGCCAAAAAAGCATTCCTGATCAAAGAATGCATTTTGTCATTCTGGCTGTCCGCAGGAAGAGTTATTTACAAAAAAAAGGCTTTACACAGAAGTGCAAAGCCCTTTAAACAAACAAAAATATGCAGCATTGGGGTTATCCGCCCACGTTTCCGCCTTCAAGATCCTTCCAGGCACGGTCTACCTTGCTGCCAATGGTGCCAAAAAGGTCGTCAAGTTCATTTTTCATGGGAGACCAGTCAGAGGGGCACTCTTTTTCCAGCTGATCCACCCGCATCTGGGCTGTGGTCACTTCCTGTTCCAGCTGTCCAATAAGAGGAAGTACTTTTTCTTTTTCCCCGGTGCTGTAAGAATCGGCCGTTTTTTTCAAAGCATCAAGTTTTTTCTTCCAGGCAGTAACTTCTGCCAGCATCGCGTTGCAATAGTCTTTAACTTCCATGGGTGCTCCTTTCTTGAGAGTTGTTGTTGGATCTGCCTATGGAATCCGCCGGGGATTCCGGTAAGTGTATCCCCTGTCAAACAGGTAATGGTAAGAAAGTAACAAGGGCAGTCAGCCAAATAATCAAAGATATTTTAATACAATTTTGCGTAAAATCAATCTAAAAATAAAAAAAAAGCAATATAACAAACAGGATTCAGGAGCTGCGGCACGCATTTTGGATAAAAAAGCCGGCCGGAAAGTCCTATTCATCAGTATTCAGAATAGTCTGCCACTGCACCTGTACCCAGCCCAGGTGTTTCTGCATCTCATCGTGCGCCTTCTGGGCATTTTTTGCCTTGATCGCCTCCAGAACCCGGCGGTGCTGCCGGACAACCGATGGCAGATTGGCGGTTTCTTTTGCCAGTTCTCTTAAAACACTGTCCAGAAATTCTCCTGAAATATCAAACAGGTGCTTTAAGATATGCACCCGGAGAAAATTGTGGGTGGATCGTGCGATTGCTATATGGAAGCCGATATCATCTGATATAGAAATGCTGCCAGTCTCCAGTTCTGTTTCCATTTTGCAGATAGAGAACTCAATGAGATCCAGATCCTCATGCGTGCGGCGCTGGGCAGCCAGATAAGCGCCGGCCAGTTCGACATCTTTTCTGACTTCATATAAATAAGGAAGCATTCCTTTGTCTTCACGGAAGATCTGGTGGATGGTATCTGACACCAAAGGTGTGCTGATGTTTTTCACAAATACACCCTGGCGCTTTCGAATTTCCAGAAACCCTCTGGCTTCCAGATGGTTCAAGGCTTCTCTCAATGTAGGTCGTCCCACTCCGAGCATTTCCGCGAATTTTCGTTCAGGCGGCAGTTGTTGGCCCGGTTCGATTTTGCTTTCTTTTATCAGTGTCTGTATCTGCTGGACAATTTCTTCGGAAACCGTTTTTGTTGTAACACGCTGATAGATGGGTGCTGTCATAATATGTCCCTGGTAAAACCAAGCCGAGTAATCCGGATAATATTCATAAAGCGATTATATATTCATAAAAATGATGCGTCAAGAAGATCTGGCTTGACAAATAAAATAGCGATTGGTATCTGTGGTATTACCAACTTTGTGGGTGGGAAACAATCCAGATTCCCATGGCAGGTAATAACGGATAACAAAAAGGAGAAAACGTATGAAGGCATTGAAATGGTTGATCATCAGTATGCTGGCTTTGCCGGTGGCTGCCGGATTGGGTACCCCGGTTTTTGCCGCTGATACGATTACCTGGAAAATGGCATCTTCCTGGCCAAAGGGGACAATTTTACAGAAAACCGCTGACCAGTTTGCCGAAAATGTGGGAGAAATGAGCGGGGGCCGGCTGGTCATCAAAAGTTATGCCGCCGGTGTTCTCATGGGAGCGCTTGAGGTCAATGACGGGGTCAGAATGGGTACCATTGATGCGGCCCATTGTTCTCCGGCTTACCAGATGGG
>DATFKQ010000128.1:0-38483 GCA_035268565.1 Desulfotignum sp.
GGTTTTTCCAGCACCAGCACGCATACCCCTTCTGCCCGCAGGGTATCCACCATGGCCTGGAACTCGGCATTGGCCTTTTTATTGATCTTTTGTTCCGAATCTGCCGGCCGTTTCTGGAATTCATTGTCCAGACCGGTTTCCACATTAAAGCCGAAATCATAAGGCCGCACCATCAGGACAGTATCGGTGGTTCTGGAAACGTCTAACATGAAAGGCTTTCTTTAAAGTAGATTGTTTGAATTACTGGTCGGTCTGGTGCCGGGAGTTATAGCGCGGGGGCCCTATCAATGACTAAGGACCGGCATGCTTTGAAAAACAGTGGTGGGCGGTACAAGGATTGAACTTGTGACTTCTACCGTGTGAAGGTAGCACTCTCCCGCTGAGTTAACCGCCCAATGACTGTTATTCTAAATCCATGCAGGTTAAATTATCTTTTTTTTATACTTTGGTCAAGAGAACAGTTTGCAAAATTTTTTTATTCGGCAGAATTGTGCAGTCCCTGTTGTTTAAGATTCCTTCACATATCTTGGATAGGTTTTTTTGGCATCCTCAGCTGCCTGCAGATCAATGTCCCTGGTCAAAAACAAAGATGTGCCGGATGTTTTTCCCAGGACAGTGCCGCCGTCCGGTTCTGTAATCCAGGCGGTTCCGCCGAAGTCCATCTCATTTGTGTTCGGCCCGTTGAAATTGGAGGAAAGGCAGAATGCGCCTGAAATCCAGGCCCCGGCCCTGCCTCCGGCAAGCCATGTTTCTGACGACCCGGCAGGGGTTGCCCTGGGGCACAACAGCAAATGGATGCCGGCTTTGGCATAGTCCCGGGCATGATGGGTAAACCACAGTTCCGTGCAGATCAAAAATCCTATTTTAATGCCGCTGGTTTCAAAAACATCAAACCGGCCGTTTCCCATGGCATACCAGGAAGCCTCCCAGAAACCTTCTTCATCCGGAAGGTAATATTTTTCATGAACCTGCTGGACCCCGGTTTCCCGGGTCCAGACAAATCCGGTGTTTTTGCATACCCCGTCTTCCACCACCGGCCTGGTGCCCGCTATGATGGGTACATCAAACATCTCCAGCCGGCTGATCCACTGGTCATGGGAGGCGACCGCGCTGCGCCATGTCTGTGCATCCGGCGTGCTGCTGCCTGACACCCATCTGGAAAACGGCATTTCCGGCAAAAGCAGCAGCCTGGTTTTGTTTTCCCTTACATGATCTTTGAGGGCCTGGATCACGGCCGGATTCTCTGTCCAGTCATTGGGCAGTTCACATACACTTGCTTTCATTATCGTCTCCAAAATGTATTGACCGGATCAACCGTTTTTTGCGGAATTAACCGCCTGATCCAGCACTTTTCTGACCATGAAGGCCATCTTTGATCTGAGAAAGGGCTTCATCAAAAACCCTCTGATTCCCAGGGCAGCAGCTTTTTCCGTGTTTATCCTTTCGCTGAATCCGGTGCAGATCACCACAGGGATATCCGGTCTGACCGCAATGAGTGCTTTTGCCAGCTGCAGCCCTGTCAGGTCCGGCATGTTCATGTCTGTGATGACCAGATCAAACCGGGCCGGATCAGCTTTAAACGCAGCCAGAGCATCTGCACTGCCGGTAAAACACGTAACACCGTAGCCCAGACGCTCCAGGGTTTGTTTTCCCAGGTGAACAATGGGCGGTTCATCATCCACCAGCAGGATATGTTCCGTGCCCCCAGGAAGGGGGGCCGCTTCTTTTTCAGGCAGTATTTCCGAAGGTTTTTCCAGCAGAGGCAGATAAACATGGAATGATGAACCCTTTCCCCTGTCACTGGAAACCTTGATATCCCCGCCATGTTCTTTAACAATGCCATACACCGTTGCAAGTCCAAGCCCGGTGCCCCTGCCTTTATCCTTGGTTGTAAAATAGGGATCAAAAATTTTATCAATGATGGCAGGATCTATTCCGGTGCCTGTGTCGGAAACCGACAGCATGGCATAGGGGCCGGGTTCCGGCTGTCCGGCAGGCAGGTCATTTTCCGTCAGCACAACTTCCCTGAGCTGTACTGATATACTGCCGCTGACCGGCTCCACCGCATGATAGGCATTGGTGATCAGGTTCATGGCAATCTGGTGGATCTGGGTGGGGTCTGCCAGAATTCGGCCGCAGTCATTGGAGATATCCTGTGAAAGTGCAATATCCGCTGGAATGGTTGCCCGGCAGAGCTTCAGGACTTCTTTGAGTATCTTCTGAATATGAACCGGTATCGGCTGTTTATCTGACTGGCGGCTGAAGGAAAGGATCTGCTGTACCAGATCTCTGCCTCTTTTACCGGCCTTGAAGATCTCCTGTGCATTATGGTGCTCCGGACTGCCTGGGGGAAAGTCATCCAGCATCATCTCCGATAAACCGACAATGGGAAAAAGAATATTGTTAAAATCATGGGCAATACCGCCTGCAAGGGACCCGATGGATTCCATTTTCTGGGCCTGGACCAGCTGGCTCTGGAGCTGCTCACGGCTGGCATCCGCCTGCTTGCGCTCGGTGATGTCCTGGAATACCGACATGAGAGCGGGGGCCCCATGGTGAACAATACAGGCGATGTTGGCCAGAACATATCTTTTTTTTCCGTCCTTTTGGACAAGGCACAGCTCAGCCGGATCAAGCGGTTTTCCTTTTACCAGCACCTGTCTGCGCCGCTGGTGGGCCTGTTCCCTGAAATCCGGATGAATCCAGTCATCAGGAATGGTGCCGATGATCTCTTTTTTGTCTTTTACTCCAAAGATACTCACTGCAGCAGGATTTACAAAAACAATCTGCTCTTTTTGGGTCACCACTAAAGCCAGGGGGGAAAAATCTATCAAAGACCGGTACCGTTCCTCACTGTGGCGCAGTTTACTGAACAAAACTGACTGGGGCTGGGTCAACCCTGAGCGGATCAGTGCCCGGTAAATAAAATAAAAGGAAAGGATTTTAAAAAAATGACCAACCAGGTTTGACAGACCGTAGACACTCACATAAAAGGTAAATGCCAGTTCAGCAAAAATCGTCAATATAATGGATATGGCAATATAGCGGTACACCAGGGGATCGAGGGCTGATTTTTTCTGTCTGAGAAAAACCAGTGCTGCAGCAAGAATGAGGCAGATAAGATATTCACTTGTTTTTTTAAAAAGTGTCAGCCCTGTGCCGTCAATATAGCAGACCGGAAAAATATCCCAGTACAGGATGGATAAAAGTCCGGCAAAGGTGATAACCGCATACACCCCGAACACCCGGTACGGATTGATTTTTTTAAAAAAGAGAAAAGGAAACACGCACAGGGTGATACTTTCCACATACCGTGCCAGGATCCACAGCTGGGTTGCCGGATCAGCGCCCCTTTCCGGTTCAAGAAAGCCCATGCCTTTATACAGGAGGGTGTGCACCAGATCAATGCCGCCGACAAACAGGTAGGCAATCCCGATAAAAACCAGGGCTTTGTTTTCCACCAGGTTCTTTGTATTCCACATAATGACGAACAAACTCCATGCCACAAGAATGGCAAAAAGCTCGGCCAGGGTATGGAACATCAGAAAATTGAACCGGCCTACAAAAAAAAGGGTTAAAAAAATGGTGGTGAAGCCCAGGATAATCTTCCAGGTTGAAAACTGATTGTTTGACTCCCTGACAGAATTTTTATATACGTCTACTGTCATGGCCGGCATGGGTCTCCTTTTTGGTCAATAAGGCAAAAAAACTGAAGAATCCTTGTATGAGGAATCGTTGTATAAGGTAATGGCGGGGCTATTTTTCTGCATCTGACGGCAGGAAATCCTTTCGCACCGGGGAAAACACCTCAATGGCCACACTGTCTTCCAGAATTTCGGCCCGGTGTTCCACATCGCCCGGGATGGCCCAGCTGTCTCCGGGCCAGGCGTCAAAGGCTTTGCCGGCAATGTGCAGCCGCATCCTGCCGGAAATCAGGCATCCGGTCTGCTCATGGGGATGGGTATGGGAGGGCAGCTCACTGCCTTTTTTGAGGTGAAACCGGGCCAGCAGGGTTTTTTCACCGTAAACCATGGTTTTGATTTCAATCCCTTTAACAGGGGAGGTAAATCCGTCCGGGGTAAATGCTGCAAACATAATTATGCCTCATACCAAAAGATGATTATCCATTTTTCAGCCTGCGTTTTTATTACAGTTCTGCTGTAAAGTGTGGTATTGTATACCATCTTTTTTTTAAAAGAAAGCAGGTTTGTGAATTAGAAAGGACGATCATGGAAGGACCCTTGTTTTTGCTTCTGGCTGTCATTTTTTCCAGCGGTGTGGCGTTGAGCATGAAGGCTGCCAACCACCGGGCCGTCAATCTGTGGCAGTTTCTTGCCGTCAATTATGTGGTGTGTACAGTGGGCCTTCTGGTATGGGGTGCCTGGCAGACGCTGGGGGACAATTCTGTTTTCATCTGGTTTCTGGGTATCTTTACCGGGATCATGTATGTATTGTCTTTGTGGCTTTTCAACAAAGCCATAACTGCGGAGGGCCTGGCACTGTCCACCACCCTGATGCGGCTGTCCGCGGCCGTTCCCACGCTGGGATCCCTGGTTTTTTTCAGTGAAACCATTGGATTGTTACAGGCTGTGGGAATAGGGCTGGCCTTTCTTTGCCTGCCCCTGTCAAGCAAAGAACCGCTGCATCTGGGGAAAGCCGGGAAAAATGCCAGGAAAGGTATCCTCTGGGGCCTGCTGCTTTTCGGGGTCTACGGCATCACTGACTTTGTCTTCAAGATACAGGCGGAACTTGCACCCCTGGCTGATCCCAAAGCCTTCATGGCAACCATCTTCGGTACAGCCCTGATATTCACCCTGCCCAGGCTCAAAGGCCTTACGCGGCCTTGCAGATTTTGTGTGGCCTGGGGGATTGTCCTGGGCACAACCAATGTGCTGGCCACCTATTTCTGGATCCGGGCACTGAGCTACCTGCCGGGCGCAGTTGCCTATCCCACCCTGGGGCTGGGTGTGATCGCCGTAACCACCATCATCAGCCTGGTTTTCTGGAAAGAGCAGCTGCGGCCGGCCAATTATGTGTTTCTGGCCATGGCCTGTGCAGCGGTTTTTCTGATCAACATCAAACCAGCCTGAATTTCAGGTGCCAGTATTTTCTTTGCCCGGAAACAACCGGTTCCCCGCACGGCCCGGCCGAAAAAATGGGGCTGCAGAAAAGAAGATATTCCCTGCAGCCCGGGAGATTTCCAGTGAATATTTCTGTACAGTGTGATCCGTCATTTGATTTTTTCCTAGCAGCTGACCACAAAGGCCGGATTTTTGATTATGCCCTGACACGCAAAGCCTCTGTCAAAGATATTATTGAATCTTTGGGCATTCCCCATACAGAAGTCGGCAGCATATTGTTTGACAGCCAAAAAATTGACTTCTCCTTTGTTCCTGTCTCACCGGGAAAGCTGCAGGTGCATGCTGTTCAGGCCCCGTTCAATGTGCTTGCCCCTTCTTCGCTTCGGCCGGTGGCCCTGGAAGCCATCAGGTTTGTTGCTGATGTGAATGTGCTCAAACTGGGGCGGCTGCTGATTCTGCTGGGGTTTGATGTGGCCTGTTCCTCTTTTTTTTCTGATGAGAAAATAGCGGATATTGCCCGGGAAGAATCGCGTATTGTCCTGACCCGGGATACGGCCCTGCTGAAACGCAAAAAAATTGTTTTTGCCCGACGGATCAGATCTGATTTTCCCTATGAACAGGTCCGGGAAGTGGTTGATTTTTTTGGACTGCAGGATCTGACCGCCTTTTTTTCGCGGTGCACCGCATGCAACCGGGAGCTTGTACCGGTTGCAAAAAGTGACATTATCCATCTTCTGGAACCTAAAACCAGACTGTATTTTTTTGATTTTCTGCAATGCCCCCAATGTCGCAAGGTATTCTGGAAAGGTTCCCACTATGAGGCCATGAAAGACACCTTTTCGCGACTTGGTCTTTCCTTTGGTCCTGCATAGACTGCAGCATTCCCTGGTGCTCTGAATATTGGCTATAGTAGCGTGCGTTTCTATGGGGAGCCCCTGGTGGTGTTCTGTGAACGGACCGTCAGATCCGGAGGATCTCGGGCCGGGCACAGGATACCACCAGGGGCGGGGCTTGGGTCAGAGGACAGAGTGCTGCACAGAGCGATCGAAAACCTGGTATGCTTATGGCAAATATCCAGTGGTACTGACGAGTGCTTTCATGGTATGATCCATGTTTTATTGACGATGCTGTCTTACCGGAAAGGAGTGACCTGACTGCCCCATGTTTTTTTCCACATTTACCACGGTTTTTTCCGCTGTCTTCCAGGTGTTTATCATTTCAGCCGCCGCCGGTGTGCTGGTGAAAACAAAAATTATTTCCCAGGCTCATATCCAGGGGCTTTCCAGTGTCACTGTCAATGTGTTTCTGCCCTGCCTTATTGTGGTCAAGACCGTTACCCAGTTCGACCCTTCCGGGTTTGCCCTGTGGTGGATACTGCCGCTGTCCGGGGTGCTGATTGCCGTTACAGGGCTTGTCCTGGCGGCACTTTTGTTCGGGACAAAGCCCGAAAAACAGCCCTTTGTTTCCATGGCCAGCTTCCAGAATGCGGTGTATATTGTGCTGCCCATCGGCCAGCTGGTCTTTCCGGACCAGTTCGACCGGCTGGCCCTTTATTGTTTTCTGCTGATCCTGGGCCAGTCCCCCATCATGTGGAGCGTGGGCAAGGTCCTGGTGAGCGGCAGCCGGGATACGGCCATCATCTGGAAAGATTTTGTCACCCCGCCGCTGGTTGCCACCCTGACGGCCATCTTTCTGGTGGTTTCCGGAACTGCTGAATTGCTGCCCCAGACCCTTTTGTCTTCCATGGATCTTCTGGGCCAGGCCACTGTGCCTCTGGCTGTTTTTATCCTGGGCGCCACCCTGGCAAGCATTTCCCTTAAAGACATGCCGCCCCTGCAGGATGTTTTCCGGGTGACCGGGGTCAAGTTTGTCCTGGTGCCGGCCACTGCCTTTGCGATAATGTACGGACTGGGTCTTTACCAGAGCCTGCCTTTGTTCTGCAGTCTTATCATCCTGCAGACCTCTTCTCCTCCTGCCACCAACCTGATCCTCATGGTGAGAAACTACGGGGGAGACACCCGGACCGCTGCCAGCATGATGCTGCTCCAGTATCTGGTATGCATCATTGCCATGCCCCTGTGGCTGTCCCTGTGGCAGACAGTTGCCGGCTGAAACCGGATACCTTGACAAAGCACTTTGAAATTGCGATAGACAAAAAGCATACAATGATCTGAAAAGGACGGTATGGAAACTTCCTATAACCTGGCATTCAAATTATTCGCAGCGCTGGCCATCGGTCTTTTGATCGGTATTGAACGGGGCTGGAGTGACCGGGAAGAAAATGAAGGGGAACGTATTGCCGGCATCCGCACCTTCAGCCTCATCGGGCTGCTCGGGGGGGTGACGGCGCTGGTGTCCCAGCAGATCACGCCCTGGTTTATCGTGGCCGGATTTTTGGGTGTCTGTGCGCTGATCATTGCGGCCCACATCCTGGATGTTCAGTCAAACAAGGATGTGGGCACAACCACTGCCTTTTCCATGATGCTGTCATTTGTTCTGGCTGCATGGGCAGCCTATGGCCATCCCATCCCGGCCATGGCAGTGACGGTTGTGGTCATCTCCCTGCTCGGATATAAGCCGGTTCTGCATTTATGGCTCAAAAACATTACACCCAGAGATTTCTTTTCCGGGGTCAAGCTTCTGGTCATTTCCCTGGTGCTTCTGCCAATGCTGCCCAACAAGGGATATGGCCCCTGGGAGGCTTTGAACCCATACTGGACCTGGTGGATGGTGGTGCTGATCTCCGGCATGTCTTTTCTGGGATATATTGTCATCCAGATTGCCGGAGAAAAAAAAGGGGTGCTGGTAACCGCTGTGGGCGGTGCCATGGTATCTTCCACCGCTGTCACCTTCAGCCTGGCCCGTTTTGCGAAAAGACAAAAAGGCAGTGACCTTTTTTCAGGTGGTGTTCTGCTGGCAGCGGCCATCATGTTCATCCGGGTGGTCATTGAGGTGCTTGTTGTATACCCCGGACTGATGGATGCCCTGTGGATGCCCCTGGCCACCATGTTTGCCGGACTGATCTGCGCCCTTGTCTTTGTATGGCGGGACCGGGGAAAACAAAAGGCAGACCGGCACCAGCCCCTTGCAATGAAAAATCCTCTGCAGCTCGGCATGGCCCTGAAGTTCGGATTTATTCTGGCGGCTGTGCTTTTTCTGTCTGAGGCCATGAAAACATGGTTTGGAAATTACGGGGTATACGCGCTGTCAGTGGTGTCCGGCCTGATGGATGTGGATGCCATTGTGCTTTCCCTGTCCAGATCCGCCAAACAGGACCTGGCCGCAGAAGTGGCGGTTCTGGGAATTATTCTGGCCTGCATAACCAATACCCTTGTCAAGGGGATGATATTTGCCTTCATTGCCGGGTTCAGAGACAATTTCAAACTGCCCCTTCTGATGCTGGCAGCCATGGTGCCGGGATGTCTTGTTGCCCTGGCCCTGCTCTAAACTGATATTTTTTGCATTTTAGCGGCTTTTGCCGTATCATAAATTATTTACATATATCTAAAATCCAAGGAATGAGCCTTTATGAAAAACCTGCTGATCTGCTTTTCAGCCGGATGCCTGGGAGCACTTGCCAACAGCCTTGTGGCCTGGCAGTTCGGAGAACAGGGCATTGCCCGGCTGCTTGGCGTATCCATTGCACCGGCATTGACACCGGCATGGCTGTACCCGAGAATTGTGTGGGGCGGCATCTGGGGACTGCTGTTCATCCTGCCGTTTTTAAGATCCCGGTTCCTGCTTAAAGGCAGCCTGCTGAGTCTTTTCCCTACAGCAGTTCAGCTTTTTTACATTTTTCCCCATGTGGCAGGCAAAGGGTTTGCCGGCATGGATCTGGGCATGTGGGCACCCCTTCTGGTGGTTTTATACAACTGGGTCTGGGGGATTGTCACCGCCGTGACCATCCGTTTTTCCCGCTGATAAGGACAAAAAAACCAGAAAAAACCTTCATATATCAGCGTCTGTACATAAAGGATGTTTTTGTTTATGACCATCCAGGAAAAATTCATACTTTCTTTGAAATCTGATATTAAGCAGGTTCTGCGTATTGACGCTGAAGCAATTCCAAGTTTTTCTCCTGTGATGACCAAACTGCTGGCATTGTCAGTTGACGAGGACGCTTCTATTGAAGATCTTTGCACGCTTGTGAAAACAGATCCCGGCATTTCCACCAGAGTGCTGGGGATTGCCAACTCTGCTCTTTACAGACTGCGGGAGCAGATTACTGCTGTTTCAGAAGCTGTCATTCACCTCGGCGTTGATGAGGTCATAAGAATCGCCCTGGGTGCCGCGGTTTTTGAAAAAATGATCAAGCCCGGAGCAAAACGCCATTTTGACAGGGTTTTTTTCTGGCGGCACTGTCTCTGTGTAGCGGTTCTCAGCAAGTCCATTGCACAGGAAACCGGTTATCCAGCACCTGAGGAAGCCTATATATGCGGCCTTCTGCATGACCTGGGAAAGATTATTTTTGACCTGTACGGCTGTGTTGACTATGATGATTTTATCGCCAATGTGGCCAGATACACCGGCACGATGACCACTGAAGAAAGAGATATCATGGGCATGGGGCATGATGATGTGGGGGCCTATTACTGCGCATTGTGGAAACTGCCGGACCCGCTGTCTCTGGTCTTGAAATTTCATCACCAGCGGTATGACCATCTGGATTTGTCTCAAAACCAGGCCCGGCTGACAGCCATTGTTTCTCTTGCCAATTTTCTGGCATGGACACAGGGAATGGGATCCGTCGACCTCATCCGCCCTCCGATGCTGCAGCCGGAAGTTGAAAAAAATATCAATCTGGACAATATTGATTTCACCAGGGTCATCTCGTCCATGGACAGGGAAATGGAAAACACATCCCAGTTTTATAATTTTGTTTTCCCTTCCCCCGGCCAGTTCCGGGAAAACCTGTTCAAGGCCAATCTGAAACTGAGCAGTATCAACACCATGTATTATTACAGCGAGGACCGGCAGGCAGCAAAGTTTGATGTGTCAAAGATAACACGCAGCCTCGTCACCCCCCATCGCAGCCTTGACCCGAAAGCCATTACCAGAACAACCCTGCGGGCGGTATATGAGGATTTTTCCTGCGACAGGGTGTACATCATGAAAGTGGCAAAAGCCTTGCGAAGCCTTAAAGTAGTCGAATGTTTTGACACTTCCGGGACCTGCATGGATCTGGAATCCATTGAAATTCCCCTGGATAAAAACGCCGGCGGATTTATCAACTGCCTGAGAGACAAAAAACCTGTCATCGTTACCGGCCGGACATCGGGAGAAAAACAGGCGCTGGGTGTCTTCAAAATAAAAGCAATGGTCATCGTACCATTCTGCAGCGACAACAAGGTCATCGGTATCCTGGGCATGGACAATATTGTTTCCCGAAATCCCATCCTGCCGGATACATTATCTGCCATTGCCATCGTGGCTGCTGAACTTGGCATGGCCATGGAAAATGCAGGTGCCTATAAAGAAGCAAAAGCAGCTTCTTATAAAGACGGGCTGACAGGCCTTTTGAACCGCCTGGCCATTGATGAACTGCTGGCCGGCGCATTCAGAAAGGCTGTGGAGGAAAAGCATGCGCTCTCTCTTGTGATGATTGATGTGGATTTTTTTAAAAAATTCAATGATAAATACGGGCACCAGACCGGAGACAATGTTTTAAAACTGATTGCCACAACCTTAAAAAAACTGTCCAGGCCATTTGACCATGTCGGGCGGTATGGCGGTGAAGAATTTATTGTGGTGCTGAATAATACCGGCCTGTCCGAAGCCCTGGTATATGCTGAAAGAATCCGCATGGAGATCCAGCAGCTT
Organism: Desulfotignum sp.; assembly: GCA_035268565.1. Classification (GTDB taxonomy): domain Bacteria; phylum Desulfobacterota; class Desulfobacteria; order Desulfobacterales; family Desulfobacteraceae; genus Desulfotignum. The sequence goes on from DATFKQ010000128.1 coordinate 10,902, forward strand.
GGCAGACTTCTGGCCAACAGATTCCCGGGTCTTTTTCTCACTGTAAGTGCAGGTGTCACTGAATACACAAAAAATATCAAAAACAGGGATGCGCTTATTGCGCAGGCAGATAAAGCCCTTTACAGGGCAAAGGAAACAGGAAGAAACAAGGTTGCCGCCTTTTGACTGCCAAAAGGTTATATCCCCTGAAAAAAATCACGGCCCAATTGCATTATGCACTATTGATGCTTAATTTATTCTAAATAAACAATTTCAACATGTTATGGATTAAACACAGAACAAGGATATCAGATTATGGATGATATGTTCACCCCGAACGAGCCCATAGTACAGAAACTGCGGATTATAATCCGCTTCAGCGTCCGCTGTCTGGCCGTCCTGATGACCCTGGTGATAGTCTGGGGGGTAGTGGATGTGGCCTGGGAAATTTATCAGAAACTGCGCACCCCGCCTGTCATGCTCATGAGCATCAATGACATTCTGGCGACTTTCGGTGCATTTATGGCAGTGCTGATCGCCATTGAAATATTTATCAATATCACCATTTATCTCAGAGATGATATTATCCATGTAAAAATTGTCATGGCAACAGCCCTGATGGCCATTGCCCGTAAAGTCATTATCCTTGATTTTGACATTATTACCCCGGATTATATTTTTGCCACAGCTGCCCTGGTATTTTCCATGAGTATTGGATACTGGCTGGTGGTAAGATATGCTGACACCCGGACAGTCCTGTTCAACCAGGTGGAAAAATGTTTTGACAATCCAGATGAATGCGATATCGAAGATCTGGATAAAAAATTGTGACACCAGACAAAAACGGCCGCATCTTTCAGCAGACAACCTTTTGCCCCTTTTGAAAAAAAACAGTCCTTTCCTGGAACATCAGTTGTTCCATCTAAAGATATTAAGATATTGTTCTTGTTAAATCACAAAAAATTTCATAGGATCGGTCCAAAATAAATTTCAACACTTCTGCCGGTTATGGACATTAAACTATTTGATAGAATACTTGCGCTGGGAAACCTTATTGGCCAGGCCCGGCTTGGTTATATGGAAATGAATCTGGATTTTCAGGTCACTTCCTGGAATGCCGGCGCAGCACAAATATTCGGATACTCAGAAGATGATATAATCGGCTGCCGGGTGGATACGTGCATTCCCATCAATAAAGACGAACTGACCTGCGCGCGACAGGCGGTTGTAATATCTGACTGCGGTATCACCAGAAAACCAAAAGCCTTTACCTGTGAAATCTTTTACTCTCCCATTGTCAACCAGCAGAACAAAACATGCGGGCATGCCATTCTGGCAAAAGATCTCTCCGGGCAGATGCCTTACAAAAACAATCTGCAGCAGCAGGTAGTGCATCTGGAAGAAATTTACCGGTATGCACCCATCGGTATTTTCCATGTAAGCCTGGAAGGCAGCATCACCGAGGCCAATTCGGAATTTGCGTGGATGCTCGGATATGAATCAACCGATTTGATAGTCACCCAGATCACGGATTTTGCCACCCAGGTATTTTTTGATCCCCGCAGGGCTGAAGAATTTATGACCAGCCTTTTTGAAACCGAAAAAGTGGCAAAATTCAGGTGCCGGTTGAAACGCAAAGGCACCCCTTCCTATATGTGGGCACTGTGTTTTGCAAAAATCAGTTATACCAGATCAGGCAGAACAAACGGATTTAACGGGTATGCTGTTGATATCCGGGAAACGGTAAAAGCAGAGCACAATTTTAAAAAAGCCAATGAAAAACTGACGGCATTGTCTGTGATGGACGGCCTGACGCAAATACCCAACCGCCGCAAATTTGATGAATGCCTGAAAAATGAATGGCACAGGCATATCCGTGAAAAAACACCTTTATCACTCATCCTCTGCGACATTGATTTTTTTAAAAAATTCAATGACACATATGGCCATCAGGCTGGAGATGACTGCCTGAAAAAAGTTGCTGCTGCCATTGATAAAAGTGTCGGCCGCTCAAGTGATGTGGTCACCCGGTATGGTGGAGAAGAATTTTCCGCAATGCTTCCCGGCACCGGCATTCAGGGGGCTGAACTGATTGCGGAAAGAATCAGAACAGCCATACAGAATCTGCACATTGAGCACAAAACCTCAACTGTCAGCAACTGCGTGAGTGTAAGCCTGGGTATCGGCACATGTATTCCAGAGCAGGGAGCATCCAGTGACATAATAATCACCATGTCAGATAAAGCCTTGTACCGTTCCAAGGCCAACGGGCGCAACCAGTACTGTGTGTATGACCGGGACCTTGACGGTCCTGCCTCGGAATGATTTTGCAGCAAAGGAATCCCGGCTGGTGCCGGCACCTGCGAGCCGGAAACCTTATTTCTGTCTTAATGATGCATGCACCTGGGCTGCGATATCCTGCATGGAAAAAGGCTTCTGAATAAAATGCACCCCTTTGTCCAGCACACCCTGGTGGGCGATCACATTGGCTGTATAGCCGGACATGAATAAAAGCTTGATTTTGGGATAAATGGCTGTGAGCTGGCCGGCCAGTTCCCGGCCGTTCATTTCCGGCATAACCACATCTGTGATCAGCAGGTGGATCCGGCCGTCATGGGCCCTGGCCAGATCCAGTGCCCGGCTGGGTGAAGATTCAGCAAGGACCGTATAGCCCAGCTGCAGCAGCATTGTCTGCAGCAGTTCCAGTATGGCATCTTCATCTTCCACGATGAGGATGGTCTCGCCTTTGCCGGTTGGCAGGTATGCAGAAGTTTTTTCCGGTACCCGGGCGGTTTTATCCCCATGACGGGGCAGATAAATATGGAACGTGGTGCCTTTTTCCGGCTCGGTATATACATTGATAAATCCGTTGTTCTGTTTGACAATGCCGTAAACCGTAGACAATCCCAGGCCGGTGCCTTTTCCCACCCCTTTGGTGGTGTAGAAGGGTTCAAACAGATTGGCCAGGGTGACCTGGTCCATGCCGCACCCATTGTCACTGACGGCCAGCAGGACAAAGTCACCAGGAACAAACCCTGCATGGTCGGCACAATAGGCTTTGTCAAAGGTTTTCATACCGGTTTCAATGGTGATCTTTCCCCTTTCTGCTATGGCATCGCCGGCATTTACACACAGGTTGGCCAGAATCTGGTCAACCTGGGACGGATCGATCTTCACAGGCCACAGGGTGGGGGCAGGCTGCCACAGCAGGTCGATGTCCTCACCGATGAGACGGCGCAGCATCTTGAGGGTGGCTTCAATGGTTTGGTTCAGGTCAAGGGCTCTGGGAGAAATGGTCTGTTTTCTGGCAAATCCCAGCAGCTGTTTTGTAATATCAGCAGAATGGCTGGCAGCCTTGCGGATCTGTTTCAGATTGTTATACAAAGGTGCTGTAATATCCACTTTGTCCAGGGCCAGGTCCGTATGTCCCAGAATCACATTGAGCATATTATTGAAATCATGGGCAACACCACCGGCCAGCCTGCCGATGGATTCCATTTTCTGGGTCTGGATCAGCTGGGATTCAAGGGAGCGTTTTTCTGTGACATCCAGTAAAAATCCCCGGATATGTTTCAAATTTCCCTTTTCATCAAAAACTGCTGCGGCATTTTCAATCAAATGGACCAGGGTGCCGTCTGTTCTTTTAAAAGTGGTTTCATAGCCGGTGACCTGCCGGTTTTTTAAAAGGGCCTCTAAAAATTTTTCCCGGTCTTCTTTGATATTGTAAATATCTGTGAGGTCTGTATCCCGGGCCTGGCGTTTGTCTGCATAGCCGAAGATGCGCAGATATTCCCGGTTGCATGTGATCAGCCTGCCTTGTGGACTGGAGATATAGGCTCCGGCAATGTTTTCTTCAAAATAGGCCCGGTATCTTTCTTCGCTTTTTCTGAGGTCCTCTTTTGATTTTTCATTTTTTTCAATTTCCTGGTGCAGGTTTTTATTCAATTCAGACAATTCCCTGGTGCGGTGGGCCACCCGGTCTTCCAGCACTGTTTTTTCGTGCACAAGGCCTCTGTACAATTGAAAAATTGCAAACACCATCACCAGCACCACCAGAAAAATACCGTCAAAATAAATGGTATCACAATGCCATACCGCCTGGAGGGTGCCGATCACTTTATCATTATACCGGATGGGACAGGCAAACGTCACCCGGGGCATCAAATGAAGGGCAGTAAAAAACCGTTCCAGAGTTGCAGGCGGTTCGCCAAAAGCCTGGTGAAAAATGTTCCCCCGGTTATCTCTGACCACAATGGATGTATAATCATGGGATCTGCTTGCAAGAAACAAGTACTGGGCAACCCCGGTCTGGTTGTGGTTCCACAGGGCATCGGCCACAATACCGGCATGGGACACAATCCTGGCATGGGCTTTTTTCCGGGTGGAGTGGTCATGTACGAGAACACCGGCGCAAAACAGGACCAAGAGAAAAACAGCGGTCAGTGCTGTGGCGGTTTTGTGGCTCAAAACACATTCCTTGAGATCTTGTTTTTCATACGGTTATTTTCTGTACTCCCGGATTCCTGTATTGATTTTTTCAATAATCTGCTGATCCGTACCGCGGCTGAATAACAGATACCGTTTATTGCCTCCAGGCACATCGGCAAACCGGATACAGGCAAAATCATCGGCCAGCAGCCCTGATGTTCTTATCAGTTCCCGGGCTTCTTGTTCAGATATAAAAAAATAATCAGCCAGGCCTGCATGGATAATTTTCAGCATACCGATATTTTCAGCAGTGGTGAGTTCCTGTTTGGGATTGTATGCAGCTATCATGTCATCAATGAATTTTCCATAGGAGTATCCTTTTTTGCGCAGCAGAATCAGGTCGGTGTTTTTCACTGTTTCTGCCAGAGGACGGCCCGATACCATATGGGGATTGCCGGCCCGGGTCAGGGCAATGGTGGGCATGTCCTGGTAAATATAAGGGGAAAAAACAGCAAATTTTTCTCTGGACGGATTCTTGAACCAGCCGATGACAGCATTGTTTTTGCCGTCACGCTTTAAAATATCCAGCTGCCTGACAGCCGGTGTTTTAACCCATTTCATGGCAATGTCTGCGGCAAGAAATGCTTTTTTCACAGGATCGACGCACAGGCCGTATACCCCTAAAGGTCCGGTTACATAATAGGGCGGCCGTTCATGGTAATAAATGGTGACAGCCTCTTCAGGCCCGTTTCCTTTCAGGACCGGCACGGTCAAAGGCTGCTGGATCCTGCCTGTAATATGGGGTTTTGCATACAAGAGAACTACGGCAGCAATCAGGCACAGAACCGGTATCAGATAAATGCCGCCTTTTTTTCCGGATTCTGTTTTTTTAAACCTCACGTTTTCCCGCTGCTTTCGGATAAAATTTTGTTCCCCTTATTGTAAAAAAATTTTCCAACATCACACTTTACTGAAAACCGCATGGAAAATAAAGGGTGCCCCAATAATTTACCGTTTTCACTGGTGGCCGGCCTTAAACTGGTTTTTATCAATCCCCAGTTTTTTCATTTTTTCATACAGGCCTCTGGGATGAATGCCTGCCTGCCTGGCTGCTTCTCCCACCCGGCCCCGGGTATTTTTAAGTACCATTTCAAGGTATTTTTTTTCCACCCGTGCTATAAGTGCGGTTTTCACCTGATCCAGGGTCTGTCCGCTCCAGTCTGCCGGGTCTGCCTGACCGGGTCCCGGCCATTCCAAAAAAAATTCCTGGTTCTCCCTGAACCCTGCCGGAAGGTCCGCAATGGTGATGTTTTTCGAGCGGCAGAGCAAAACCGCCCGTTCAATCACATTCATGAGTTCCCTGACATTGCCGGGCCAGGCATAATTGCACATGGCCTGTATGGCTTCCTGTGAAAATTCGGAGATGTCTTTTCCCACCTGCTGGGAGTGCTGAACAAGAAAATGCTGGGCCATTGCCGGAATATCTTCTTTTCGGCGGCGCAGGGGCGGCAGGGTCAGGGTGATCACCCCCAGCCGGTAATACAGGTCCTGGCGAAAATTTCGGGTTTTGATTTCCTGGTCCAGATCTTTGTTGGTGGCGGCAATCACCCGCACATCCACCCACACCGGAGATTCTCCCCCCACAGGGGTAAACTCCAGATCCTGCAGGACCCGGAGCAGTTTGGACTGCATTTTCAGGGGCATCTCCCCGATTTCATCCAGAAAAAGGGTGCCGCCGTGGGCCAGTTCGAACGCTCCCCGCCGGGACCGGATGGCACCGGTAAAGGCCCCCTGTTCATGGCCGAAAAGCTCGCTTTCCATGAGCTGGTCCGGAATGGCGGCCATATTCAGGGCGATGAAAGGACCGCCGGACCGGTGGCTTTCCATATGGATTGCCTTGGACAGGTGTTCTTTTCCCACCCCGGTTTCTCCCTGGAGCAATAGACTGGCATCACTGGCCACAACCTGGTGCACCTCCTCCAGGAACAGCTGCATATCCCTGCTGTTGGATACAAAGTCATGCAGCCTGGGCTGAACCCGTCCCCTGTGGTCAAACCGGTTCATCTCATAAAACTGCTGCCTGGAAACGAGGCTGGTTTCTATGGCTTCCACCAGGCGGTCCGGCGGCAGCCCGGAATACAGCACCATATCCGCACCTGCACCCAGAAGCGCGGCATGGGCCTGGGAAGATTCCCGGTCATCCATAATGATGGTAATGGGTTTTTCCGGCAGATTGTTGAGAATGGCCACACTGGCTTCCACTGGTCTGGGGATCAGGGTTCTGCTGATGACAAACACATCAGAGCAGCTTCTTACCAGATCCTGCCAGGCATTGCGGGAAGGGGGAAAAATTTTCAGCCGGATGTCAGCCTGGGACAATCTTTTTTCAATGGCAGCTGCCAGTTTTTTTTCTTTTACAGCACACACAAGGCGGGTCAGCACAAGCTCGTCTCTCCGTAATTCATGTTTCAGGTAATGAAATACCGAATTTTATACAATACTTTCACATATACTCCAAATCAGCAGACAAAACAGCAAAAAAATACCGGTAACAACATATTCGGATATTTTATACTGAAAAACCCCTGCCTCCTGCCAGGCTGCAATTTTTCAACTACCTGATTTTAAACCAGATAAAAAAATTCAGTGCTGGCATATTTTCTGCTTATTTCTGGATCAAACCACACCGGATCCTGTTTAATCTGAAATCCGGTAAAACTAAGGACCAAAAGGTGAAAAAATGATCCAGCGGGAAAACAAAAGACAATCCAGACACAAGGCACCCAAATTCAAGGAAACCCATGAAGCGAACCTGTGCTGGGAAGACCGGCAGGAAATTCAGAACCACAAAAAAAAATCGGGCAAACGGGCCCATCAGAAAAACAGAGATAAAACCAAATGGTAGCTCTGACTGCTGCCTGAAAAATGAGGAAACCTCTGAATGAACAGTGTATCTTCAGTAAAAGCACGCGTAACACTTGAAACCATGCCGGAAGCATGGGGAATTGCTTCTGCCATTGATATCTACGACTGTAATCCCCAAAAGATCCGGGATGCAGCCTATATCAAATCCTTTGTGGTGCAGCTCTGCGAATTGATTGATATGAAGCGCTTTGGAGAAACCCGGGTGGTGCATTTTGGAGAAGATGAAAAAGTAGCCGGGTTTTCCATGGTCCAGCTCATTGAAACATCTCTGATATCCGCCCATTTTGCCAACCTGACCAATACGGTATACCTGGATGTATTCAGCTGTAAAGCATATGATCCTGAAAAGGTAAAACAATTTTCCCAAACCAGTTTTGGCGGGTCTTTTTCAAGGATCACCGTCACCCACCGCCTTTAAATGGGCAGGATAAAACATGTCGTGTACCAGGACCCGGCCCGGTGCAGACGAATATGGGAAACCCTGTGGCCAGTCCGGGTCCTGTTTGACATGTGGCCGGTAAGGTGGTGCTTTCACAAAGCCTATGACCGGCCCCTGGCATTTCATGCGGCAGAACAGGCAGGACGGCCCGTGGGCCTGCTGGCCCTGTCCTGGCATGAAGAAGCCGGTAATTATGTGCAGTTTCCCGGAGAAACCTGGCAGGGCAGAACCTGGCTTGAACAGAACCGCATCATCGCCGGTACCCCCGGGGTGCTTCAGGACCTTCTTGATGCTGTGCCGGGTCCGGTTCACCTGCGGTATATCAAATGCCATGCCGGCATGGCCGGGAACGGTCTGCTTGCCCCTGATGAAACCAGATACCTGTTTTTTCCGGCACTGTACCGGTATGATTTTGATACCTTCTGGCAGTCCTTTGCCGGGAAAACCCGCAAAAAACTGACAGCAGACATAAAAAAACTCAAAGCCCTGGGTGTTTCTATTTCCCAAGGCAGCCTGTCAGATATGGCACATCTGTTCCAGCTGAATATCAATGCTTTCGGGCCGGATGCCTATTTCAGTGATCCCCGGTTTCTGCGTGCATTTGAGCTGCTGGCTGATTTTCTCAACAAAATGGGCCTGCTGCAGATGACCTGCGTGCACATCAAAGGAAAACTGGCAGCAGTGGACATGGGGGCATTATGGAAAGGCACCTGTACCCTGCTGGCCGGCGGCACCAGTCCGGAATTTTCCGGGGTGGCCAAGCTCATCAACCGCCATCACCTGCAATGGGCCTGCAGCCGGCACCTGAAGTACGTGGATTTTCTGTGCGGAGATTTCAACTGGAAGCAGCGGTTCCGCCTGTTTCCCGTTCCCCTGTATGCACTCACCACCCGCAAATCGCTCCGGAAACAGATCCTGCATGCACAAGAACGCCATGCCCGCTGCGCCTGAAGCCCAAAAAGTGCTTGTGGCAGGCACCACTGCCGACTACATCCAGTGGATCAGACACGCATGTCCGGGGCAGGCGCTCTTCCTCACAGCCCCCCATATACGAAAAAATGCACAGGAAGCCCCTCCTGACCCATCCGAGGAACTGGTGCGGCCGTTGTCTGATCTGCCCGCCATCATGTCGGCACTGGCCGCTCATCTGGAAAAATACAGCCAGAAACTCACCGGAGTTGCCTGTTTTGACTGCGAATCCATGGTGACAGCCGCACTTATAGCAGAGAACCTGAGGCTTGTGTATCCGGATGTAACAGCGGTTCAGAACTGCAGAAACAAGCTGGTTTCCAAACAATTGTGGCAGGCCCGAAAAATCCTTTGTCCCCGGGTATGGCCGGTACACTGCGCAGAGGACGTAATCCGGCTGCTGGCGGATGTTACCGCAGGGCTGGTGCTGAAACCGGCAGCAGGCAGCGGCAGCGAGCTGGTGTTTCACTGCCGAAACCGGGCAGAAGCCCACAAAACCTGGGATACAATGGCTGCCGGCCTGGAAAAAAGAAAACAGAATCCTTTATTCGTCCTTCCTCACCTGATACTGGCGGAAGAACGGATATGCGGACCTGAGTACAGCTGTGATTTCATTCTCACCCCGGACAGGCTGACCCTGGTCCGTCTGGCCAGAAAAATCGTCCCGGCCGGCCTGCCCTTCGGTACAGCCGCAGGGTATGCAGTTCCCGGAGTCCTGCCTCCGGGAATGTCCATGGCATCTTTAACCGGACAAATGGAAAAGGCTGCAAGAACCCTGGGTATCCATACCGGGATGTGCATGGTGGATTTTGTGGTTAAGGACAACCAGGCGTATTTTATTGAAATGACCCCCCGTCCTGGAGGAGACTGTCTGCCCCAGCTGCTCATGGCAGCGGCAAATCTGGATATAATAAAACTGGCTCTGGATGTCGCGGCAGATCTGCCATGGCACCTGGATGATATCCAATTCACCCCCCACATGGGCATCCGCATCCATGCAAAAAAAAGCGGAATGCTTACGGCGGTCGATTCCCGGAACCTTGATTCAGACCCCCGGGTAAAGCAGCTGCATCTCATCCGGAAACCAGGGCATATAATCACCATGCCTCCTGCAGATTATGATTCATGGCTGCTTGGGCATATGATCATCAATACCGAGGGGTGGAATTTTCCGGAAACACGGGCCATGCTCCTGGCCCGGCGCCTGGAAATCGCGATCCAGTCATGAACCAGCATTCCGCTTTTCCCCATCCTGTCATGTCCGCCGCTTTTCTCAAAGACCAGATTGTCCCGCTGTTCAAGCAGAGACAGCAATACCTGGACGCGGTAAATGCCCATGGAACCCCCCTTTATCTGGTGGTTTCCGATGTGCTCACAGAACGGGCACATAAATTTAGATCCGTATTTCAGGCCCATTTTCCCAGAACCCGGTTTTACTATGCCATGAAAAGCAATCCTCTGCCGGACATATCACGCATCCTGGTGAGCCAGGGATGGGGCCTGGATGTGTCTTCCGGCATGGAGCTGGCAGCTGCCCTGGATCTGGGGGCAGATGACATCGTTTTCAGCGGTCCGGGCAAAACCATGGCAGAACTGGCAATGGCAGCAGCCCACCCGGACCGGGTAACCCTGCTGCTGGACAGCACAGGGGAATGCAGACGTCTGATGGCCCTGCTGGAAAAAAACCAGCAGCCGCTTTGTGCAGGTATCAGGATAAACTGCCAGCCCCAAGGATTGTGGCAGAAATTCGGCATCATGCCGGAACAACTGGAGCCTTTGTACCGGGATATCCAGGCCCACCCGCTTCTGGAATGCACAGGGCTGCAGTTTCATTCATCCTGGAACCTGACCCCGGACCGGCAGATTGATATCATCTGCCGCCTGGGACGGCTGCTCCGGCACATGCCGGCAGATTTTCTGAAAACCTGCCGGTTTTTAGACATCGGCGGCGGGTACTGGCCGGAAAAAGGAGAATGGCTGGTATCAGAAGATCCGCTCCGCCATTATCACCTGCCGGCAGAACCCCTGGAAACTTTTGCCAAAAAAATAACCGCTGCCCTGAAGGAACATATCCTGCCCCTGACAGACCCGTGCATCTGTTTTGAGCCTGGGCGGTGGATCTGCAACGATGCCATGCACATCATTGTCCAGGTCACAGACAAAAAAATGGCGGATATGGCCATCACTGATGCCGGCACCAATGCGGTGGGGTGGGAGCGGTTTGAAACCGATTATTTCCCGGTGCTGAATCTCACCCGGCCCGGCCTGACAGAGCAGCCCTGCCGCATCCTGGGTTCTTTGTGCACCCCCCATGATGTCTGGGGATATGCCTGTTTCGGAGAGCAGATCCGGGAGGGCGATATCCTGATGATTCCGTTCCAGGGTGCCTACACGTACAGCCTGCGGCAGACCTTCATCAAACCCCTGCCCCAGGGTGTGGTGCTCTGATACCTGATTTTCCTGTCAATGGTTGATTTTACAGCTGGATGCCTTATTATGATGTGATATGGCAGGTATGACACCTGCCGGACACGATGCACAAACGGAGGAACTCATGAAAGTCGCATTTCCGGTAACAGAAGACAAAGGGCTTGACAGCCTGGTCAATGACCACTTTGGTGTGGCTGAACTTTTCATGGTGGTGGACCTGGAAACCAGAAAAGTGTCTGTCAAAAAAAACCAGAAAATTGAAAACCCGGAGGCCGGCTGCAAAACCGGGGTTCTCAGCAAAGATGAAGCCGTTGATGCCGTGGTTACCAAATGTATTGGCGACGGCGGACAGCGGGGTCTGCACAACGCTGATATCAAGGTATATGCAGCACAAAAAGACACGGTTGCCGAAAACCTGGCATTGCTGGAATCAGGAGAGCTCAAGCTTTTCCACATATTTGACCTGTGCCAGGGCAAAAAAAACAAAAAACAGGGCGGATGCGGCCATCACCACTGATGAACCAGACAAAGGCCGTCACAGAACACAGCCGGATCTGAAAGGACATTATGGACAATCCTGAAGAACACGCGTTTTTGTATGAATTATACACCATGACCCGGGGAGACACATCTGCCAGTGCATCCATGTATGATATCGGCAAAACCCTGGGAGTGGAAAAAACCGCTGCCGGCAGCTTGGCAGAATCTTTGTTCATCCAGGGATATGCAGAATTAAAGACTTTGTCAGGCGGCATCAGCATAACGAATGAAGGGCTTGGGGCCCTGGATATTGACCTGCCGGCAGGTGCCGGCAATCCTGATCTGGATCTGGGTAAAGGCCCGGTAATTGAAACATCCGGCCATGAAATTGTGAATCTGCTGCTTGCCGATGTAAAAAAAGAGATGGAGCAGGGGAAAATAAACTATCCACAGATGGATGAGATGGTTATGGACATCAAAACCATCGAGGTCCAGATGCTGTCCCCAAAGCCCAAGACAGCCATTGTCAAAGAAATTTTCAGATCCCTTCACCAGAACCTGAAACTGTGCGGTGCCACGGCATTGACCGAAAAACTGCACTGCATTATTTCAGCATAGAGGTAAACTTATCATGGCAACACCATTTACCATCCATCCCATTGTCCTGGGAACCAAAGTCTTTGACAAAAGCATGATGACCTTTCAATACGGCCAGGGCCAGACATACACCATCCCCATTTATGCCTGGCTTATCAAAGGGGGAGATGAGGTCATCCTGGTGGACACAGGAGAGATGCACCCCATCCAGTCCACAGACAGAGAAACCGCCATCAACGGCAGAATATACACCTTTGAACAGGGACTGGCACGCCACAGCCTTGCACCGGCAGACATCGATATCGTCATCCACACCCACCTGCACACCGATCATTGCGAAAATGACTATAAATGCGAAAATGCCCGGTTTTTTATCCATGAAAAAGAGATGGCTGCGATCCACGATCCCCATCCTCTGGATTACCGGTACCTGGAAGACTATATCGAAGACATTGAAGAAAACGGCCAGATCCAGACCATAAACAGCGACAGGGAAATTGTTCCCGGCATCCGGGTGATGCACACCCCTGCCCACACCAGAGGCGGTATGACCGTGATGGTTGATACCCCCAAAGGCACGGCCGCCATAACAGGGTTCTGCATCATTGATGAAAACCTGAATCCCCCGCCTGAAATCCTGGGCATGGAAATGGCGGTAATCCCGCCGGGCACCCATGTGGATGCCTATGCAGCTTATGATATTCTGGAAGCTGTCAAAAAAAAAGCAGACATCCTCATTCCTTTGCATGAACCACGGTTTGCCGCCATGGATATTATTTAAAAAAAAATCGGAATAAAAATATTTCTCCCGGTATCTCCAGTTCAGTACGATTGAATACTTGACCAATTGTTGTAAAAAAAAATACACCATTTTTCTAAATTAAGGAGTTAACTATGCCCAAAGCTACATCCATTACAAAACAGGTGCCTGCATCAGAACGTACCACCTGCGAAGCCACCGGCCAGATGCTGGAAAAAGCCAGAAAAGACGGCGTTGTCATTGCCCTGGACCGGGCCACGGACATGAAGGCGTGCCCCATCGGGGTTGAATCCGCCTGCTGCAAAAACTGCTACATGGGACCCTGTCGTCTCAATCCAAAAGACCCCTACAAAAAAGTGGGCATCTGCGGTGCCACCATTGACACCATCATGGCCAGGAACCTGGGCCGGAATGTGGCCTCGGGATCAGCATCCCACAATGACCATGGTATGCATATCCTCAAATTGTTCAAAGGGATTGTCGAAAAGAAAATAACGGATTTTGCCATTGATGACACCTTGAAACTGGAAAAACTTGCCGATTCCCTTGGTATTGATACCCGGGACCGGGAAATATCTGATGTGGCAAAAGATCTGTGCGACGAGCTGGAAAAAACCTTTTCCAATGTGGACGGAGAAATGCCGTTTACCCGGCTGGCGCCTGAGGCCACCCTGGAACAGTGGCGCAAAGACGGTATCGTGCCCAGGGGTGCCATGAAAGAAGTTCTGGAAATGATGAGCCGGACCCACATCGGGTGTGACCAGGATTATACCAGCCTGACCAGGCAGATCAGCCGTACAGCCCTGGCTGACGGCTGGGGCGGATCCATGTTGGCCACGGAACTGTCCGACATCATGTTCGGCACCCCCTCTCCCATAGTTGCCGAGGTCAACATGGGTGTGCTCAAGGAAGACCATGTCAATGTCATTGTTCACGGCCATGAACCTGCCATGTTCGAAGGCATGCTGGCTGCGGTGAATGATCCTTTCTACATCCAGGCGGCCAAAGACAAGGGGGCCGCCGGCATCAACCTGGTGGGCATGTGCTGTTCAGGCGCAGAAATGATGTCCCGCCACGGAATTCCCCATGCCGGCAATTTCTCATCAACAGAAGCGGTGCTGGTCACAGGGGCTGTGGATGCCATGGTGGTGGATATCCAGTGCATCAAGCAGGGACTGGCACAGGTGGCCAATTGTTATGACACCCATTTGATCACCACCAGTGACCGGGCCCATATCGAAGGGGCTACCCACATTGAGTTTGAAGAAACCGATCCCCGGGCCTGTACAGACCAGGTCTTGACCAAGGCCATTTCCCGGTTCGGCTCCCGCAATATGCCCATCCAGATCCCCAACCAGATCCAGAAAGGGGTCCAGGGGTTTACCCATGAGTACATCGAGTACATGCTGGGCGGCACTTTCAGGGGTTCTTATTCTCCCTTGAATGACAACATCATGAACGGCCGGATACGGGGTGTTGCCGGTGTGGTGGGCTGCACCAACCCCAAGGTCCAGCAGGATTCCATTCATGTGGAACTGGTAAAGGAACTGATCCGCAATGATGTGCTGGTTCTCCAGACCGGGTGTTCCCAGATCGCGTTGTCCAAAGCAGGATTTCTGACACCGGAAGCCGGTGCTCTGGCAGGGCCCGGACTTGCTGAAGTCTGTGAAACCGTGGGTATGCCGCCGGTGCTGGGACTGGGTTCCTGTGTGGACAACACCAGGATTCTCATTGCCGCATCCGCCATGGTCAAGGCGGGGGGGCTGGGCAACAGCATTGCCGATCTGCCGGTGGCCGGGTGTGCTCCGGAATGGATGAGTGAAAAAGCGCTGGCCATCGGCCAGTACTTTGTGGCATCAGGCGTATACACGGTATTCGGCATCGGGTTTCCATCCATTGCCGGCACCCGGTTCCATGATCTGCTTTTCAACGGTCTGGAACAGCAGGGTTACGGTAAATGGGGCACAGGCAAAGACCCCATTGAAATTGCCAGACTCATGATTGCGCACATTGACAAAAAACGCAAACAGCTGGGCATTGACAAGGTTCGGGAAAGAACCCTGGTGGACATGAACGACCGCCGGGCCATTGCCTGATAATCACTTCTTACCTTCCCCGGGGCGGTTTCCTGAAACAGCCGGCAGAGGCTGGAAACCGCTCCGGGGTTTTCTTTATTCTGGTGAAAAAAATTTGACATCCCTGCACCAAGGCTTTATATAAATAAGCGTACAGACAATCAAAAAAAGGACCTTGGGCATGGGCCGAAAAAGCATATCCCACATCCGGAAACCTGAAATTCTGCGCCACACATACAAGGTGGTGGAAGAAGAAGGGTTCATGGGTATGACCATCGGCAAAATAGCCACCCGCATGGGGGTCAACTCAGGGCTTCTGATCCATTATTTTAAAAGCAAGGAAGGCCTGATCATGGAAATGGTGGATTATCTGTTCAAAATTTCCATGACATCCTACCACAAAGAGCTGGAAAAATACACCACCCCCCAGGCACGGTTCCAGGGCCTTATGCACATACTGTTCAGCACCAGCGGCAAAGGACCCCAGCGGGACGCGGTTTTCTGGTCCTGCTATGCCATGGGTTTCAGAAATCCTGAAATCCGGGAACGTATCCAGGACATGCAGGAAAAATTCATTTCATTTGGCGTTAAAGAAATCGCCTCCTGGGAAGATGCCGGACTGGTCACGGTTCAGGACAAGGAAAAAGCCGCAGCCTCTATCCTGGCGCTTTCCGAAGGATTCGGAATTCTGCGTAATTCCCTCAAAGATCTGGACTCACTGGAAGAGATTGCAGATTCCATGCGGCAGTGTGCCCTTGAGGCGCTGGGTGCAGAGGCATCCGTCACCAGTGCTGCTGACCGGATATCAGCGCAATAGACTGGTTGTCTGCTACAGCTGCGTATCCGCTGAGACCCCATGGCGGTATCCTGTGAACGGGCCGTCAGAGCCGAAGGGGACCTGGTACAATATGCCGGGATACTTTCAGTCAGAGAGTGGATCGTTCTATTTCATTATTCACATGGGACCCTCCCCCCGCAGGGCCTCGGACCGCGCACAGAATACCACCATGGACGCGGCCGGAGACTTGCAGTTCAGATCAGCACGGAAAAGGACAGGGAAACAAAAGACAGCAGGGTGGAGATCATGATGGCGCCGGCTGCCAGGTCTGTATCTGAGTTAAGCTGACCTGACAGCACAAAGATGGCCGTGGATGTGGGCAGGGCAAAAAAGATCATCCCCACGGTAAAGGCGATACCGGTCACCTGGAAAAGCGTCAGCAGGACAAAACCCGCTGCCGGCAGGAAAGCAAGCTTGATGCCGGCGGCCAGCAATGACAGCCGGCCATGATCGGCAAGCCCCTTGAACTGTAAAGAACCGCCAATGGATATCAACGCCAGGGGCAGCGTTACAGATGTCATCAAGGAAAAACTGTTGTGGACAAACAAGGGAAAATCAAGGCCGGATCGTGAAAACAAAAATCCGGCAGCACACCCGATGATCAACGGATTGGAAACCAGCGCCCGGATGAAAAATCCCGCCTTTTCCCGGGCTGCCGGTTTCTGGTCTGAATACCATACCAGAACAGAAACCGATAACACATTGATCACCGGAATGACGATACCGGCCAGAATCCCGAAATGGCGGACCCCTTCTTCCCCCAGCACCGTAAGAACAATGGCCATGCCGATATAAGTGTTGAACCGGAAACAGGCCTGGCAGAAAGAACCGGCCTGGAAGTGTGAAATATGGAAAAAACGGATCGCTCCCAGGCTCGCCAGAAAAGCCAGGAGTACCCCTATAAGCCCGGCCATACATAGTCCTGCATTTATTTGCTGATCCGGCCCGCTGCCGCCGATTTTCCAGAACAGCATGGCTGGAAAAAAAATATAGTAGACCAGACGGTCCGACATGGCAAGGAACCGGTCATCGGTCATGCCGTAAAACTTGAGCAGCCGTCCCAAAACCAGCAGGGCGAATAAAGGGAATATGGTATTGAGAACCAGCATGCTCAGACGGTGAAAATGCGGTTTTCAGTCAGGCTCAGGAACCGGGGGCCTTTGTCTGTTATATGAATGACACTTTCAATGCCTGCGGCAAACCGGTCCTTGAAGATACATTTGGGTTCCACGGCAAAGACCATGCCGGGCGCAAGTTCGGTGTTACGTCCCCTGGCCAGGATGGGTTCTTCCACCAGTTCCAGGCCTATACCATGGCCGATGAACCGGGACTTGAGATCCGGCAGTCCCAGAAAATGCGCACCCAGGCCCAGTTTTTGCGCCCTGTCCAGGGCTGCGGCGAACACCTGTCCCACCGGGGTGCCGGGAACCATGACATCCTTGACATGGTGAAGGATGTCAATGGCGGCCAGACCTGCCTGTTGTGCTTCAGCCGGCATTGTTCCAATCACCAGCATCCGGGTTTCATCCATATGATACCCGTTAACCATGGTGCCAAGGTCCATGAGCACAGGCTCATTTTCGCCGATCAATTTACGGCCGGCCCCGAACGGGTAGGCACTGCAGGTGCCGGCGCCGCTCACCGGGCTGTCCAGGGCCCCGCCCAGGCCCCCTGAGCTGCCGCTCAACAGATGATGGGCAAACCCTTCAGCCCGGTAATGGCGTACCAGCAGTTTGCCTGAATGGCCGTTGGCCCGGGCAAAGGCCTCAATGCGGCCGCAAAAAGCGATCTCTGATTCTCCAGGTACAAGATTTTCGCATATGAATGCAAAAGTATTTTTTGACACCCTGGCTGCCTCCTCCATGCGGCGGATCTCCCAGTCGGATTTGATCATGCGGCAGCCGGTAATCAAGGGAGTGGCATCCGTAAAAACCGCCGGGGAAAACAACGATTGAAGGAACTGAAAATCGCGCACCGGGAGCACATCAAAGGCCAGGCCGATGGACCGGGCAACAGTGGTATACACCGCTTTGATCCGGTCCGGTATCCGGGTGATGGATGCAATGGGAACCACGTGGGCAATGCCTGTTTCCCAGCGGGCCCGGGGCAGATATTGTTTCACAAACAGCAATGGGTCATTGTCCACCGGCACATACAGATATGCATCCTGGGCTGTTCCTGAAAAATAATAAATATCCGGCTTATGGGTCAGAAACACCGCCCCCATGCCGGTTTTTTCCATGTAACGTGTAAGATTCCGGATCCGGTCGGCAATTTCCCTGACCGGTGTCAGAACGGTTTCATTTTTCATCAAGAATATACCGTATGGCTTTCAGAAGGTCATAGTTGCCAACGGGTTTTTGCATATATTTTTTAATACCCATTCTGATGGCTGCCTTTTCTGAAATATCTTCACTGAAACCGCACCACAGGATAACGGGCATATCAGGCCGGATGTGCAGCACTTCCTGTGCAAGCTTGTCTCCTGTAAGCTCCGGCATGGTCATATCAGTGACAAGCAGATCAAACGCATGGGGATTTGAGGCAACCGCCTTGAGTGCTGACATGCCATTGTCAAACAAATAGGTCTGATACCCATGACTTTCCAGAAATTCTTTACAGATCTCTCTGATTGCTTTTTCATCATCAACAACCATGATTGTTTCTGTACCGCTCAGGGTCTCGGCTTCATTTTTTTTTGGTTTTCCCGCACCATGCCCGGCCTGGTCTGCTGCAGGAAAATCTATCACAATCCGGGTACCCCTGCCAGGCGTACTGTGTACAGACAAAAATCCGTCGTGCTCGTCAACAATTGCCTGGACAACGGCCAGACCCAACCCCCCATTACTCTGGCCTGTTTCCCTGGTTGAATAATAGGGATTAAATGCTTTTTCCAAGGTGTTTTCATCCATACCGTGGCCGGTATCACTCACTGCCAGTCTGAGAAAATTCCCTGGAGGGATGACCTTGTCTTTTATGTACCGCTCACAGGTGGTTGTCTCATCTGTCAGGGATACGGTCAAAATGCCGCCCTGTTTTTTCATGGCATGGTATGCGTTCAGGCACAGGTTCATAACGACTTGATGCATTTTGGCTGGATCCGCCAGCACGGTCTGTCTGGAATCAAGCTGGGTCTTGATATCTATGGTGGCAGGTATGGATGACCTGAGCAGTTTTAAGGATTCTTTTACCAGCAGATAGATGCGCAGGGGGTTTTTGTTGTATTCGGCCTGCCGGCTGAAGGTAAGCACCTGCTGCACCAGCTCAGCCGCTCTTTGTGCTGCTTTCATGACCTGGTCCAGCTGTTCTTTTGCCCTTTGCGGGTTGTCCAGATTGTTCTGGGCCAGCTGGGAATAGCCAAATACTGCTGAAAGTATATTGTTAAAATCATGAGCGATTCCCGCAGCAAGGGTGCCTATTGCTTCCATTTTCTGTGATTGCTGAAGACGGATCTCAAGGCTTTTCTGTTCGCTGACATCCCTGGCGATGCCGTGAAAACCAATGGGGTCGCCATGGCCGTCGGTTAAAAGCCCCACTGATGTATCAACCCGGCAGACTGACCCGTTTTTCCTGATAAGCTCCCAGTCGAATGCCTTGCGCCCTTTTCCGGTTTTATACACCCGGTTGAATATTTTAAAAACTTTTCGGGCGTTGTGGCTGTCCATGAACTCTCTGTTGTTCATGCCTGCCAGCTCATCTTTGGTATACCCGAGGATATCGCACATGGCCTGATTGAAAAAGACAAAATTCCCGGTCAGGTCTACTTCGTAATACCCGTCTTCAATAGTCTCAATGATGGCCCTGAATTTTTTTTCGTGCGCTTTCATTGGTTGCATTTTGTATTCCAGAAGCTTTGTCAATTTAAGCTCATTAAACCAATTTATATCAAACTGCCGTACAATGCAAAAAAAAGATTACAAAACGACAAATGTCCCAGGTAATCGCAGGTAGATGCAGCATCACATACAGTGACATAGCCGACTGAGGGGGTAAGAACCTCGGCAGGAAGCCCCTGGAGGTGTCCTGTGAACGGACCGTCAGAGCCGGAGGGGCCGGCAGGCATGATAGGATGACAGAACCGGATACAGGTGATAAGTTCCTTAACTGAAAAAACTTACGGTAACCGGCCCCGCAGGATCTCGGGCCGGGCACAGAACACCTCCAGGGGCGGGGCCGGGTATGGCGTGCTGCAAAGAACGGTCGAAAACCTGGAATGCTGATAGCAAATTTCCAGAATGACCTGTGTGTCATTGACAATGCTGGACAAGCACTTATGATGGGTAATATTTTATTTTTTTTATTGTAAAGGAGATTTACATGCCTGATTTAACCGCTGTCATGGAAACCAGCAAAGGAACCATCCGTTTAAAATTATTTGCCGACCAGACCCCTGTCACCTGTGCAAATTTTGCCAATCTTGCCAAAAGACAATATTATGACGGACTCAAATTTCACCGGGTGATCAATGATTTTATGGTCCAGGGAGGATGCCCCCATGGCAATGGCACGGGCGGGCCTGGGTATAATTTTGAAGATGAGTGCAAAAAAGACCTAAAGCATGACAGGCCGGGAATTTTATCCATGGCCAATGCCGGTCCCGGCACCAATGGATCCCAGTTTTTTATCACCCATGTGCCCACCCCCCATCTGGACGGCATGCACACCGTATTTGGTGCGGTAGAAGGTGATGCAGACCAGAAAGTGGTGGACAGCATCGTCCAGGGGGATACTATTGAAAGTATCACCATCCAGGGCAATGTGGGTTCGCTGTTTAAAAAGGTAAAGCCCAGGCTGGACGAATGGAACAAGACCTTGAACAAAAAATTTCCCAAACTGCCCAGGGCATAAGTCAAAAAATCCGGACTGCCGGTCAGTCCGGATTTTTTTTGCATGCCGTGGCTATTATTGCATGCCCGCGTTATGCAAGGTCAATATACAGGGGTATCACATGCAGGGTATTGCTGTTTTCACTGGTCTGGCCCAGGCGCCATTCCTTCACCGGCATCCCTGCCTCCTGGATTTTCTGGATCATGCCTTTAATATTGATGAGGGGATGACGGGCAAACACATTGGGCAGCCCATAGGTCACGCTGCATACCAGACATTTGCCCGGACGCTGGGTGAGGTTAAAGGCCAGCACAACACGGTCAGGTTTGATGGAAACACATTCCAGGCCGATGTCATAGGCGCCTTCTGACACATCCCCGTAAAGGGCCTCAAAAAAACGGTCACTGGTTTGAGGGGGCAAGAGTTCATCGCAAAATTCTCTGGTAAAAATGTTATCCACCGCAGTTTGATTCATCGGGTTCACCAAATCCTTGTTATCCGGTTTTCCATGCCTGCATCTTCCTTAACTATATAAACCGGGCTGGAAAATCAAGGGTTAAAAACAGCACCCGCCTTTGGAGAAAATAAAACCCCCCGCAAATGCAGTCGACCCGCATCCATACAATCGGTCTGATGCAGCATGTTTTTTTAAATTGCTGCCCCCGGCCTTTTGTGGTAAATTAAGTAAAGTTTTTTGTATTGATATTCAAAAAAGATTTGGTAGACTTTATTTTTTGCCGGAGAATACCAGATAAAACAGGCAGAATCAACTGCACAAACACGGAAATTATGAATCACATGGAAAAAATTTCTCTTTCCAAAGGATTTACACTGAAACTGGCCGGCATGCCTGACACCAGCGTCATACGGCTTCCCAGGCCTGCCACCGTGGGGGTATCTGCCCAGGACATCCCCCATATTCGGCCCAAACTGCTGGTCAAGGAAAATGATTCAGTCAAAACCGGCCAGCCGTTATTCTGTGACAAACGGGATACCAGCATCCAGTATGTGTCCCCGGGCACAGGAACGGTGAAAAAAATTGTGTTCGGAAAACGCCGGCGGTTACTGGAAGTGGTAGTGGCCCTGGAAACCATGGATGATTTTATACAATTTGATCCGATTTCCGCCAGCCAGTTGCATCAGCTGCCCAAACAGGATCTGGTTCATCGCCTCAAACAAGGCGGTCTGTGGCAGACCATCCGGCAGCTGCCGGCCAGAGACACGGCAGACAGTGAAACAGCACCGCCTTTAATCATTGTCTGCCTCAACGGCAACGACATGTTCTCCCCCCATCCGGGTCTGGTGCTCCAGGACAACACCCGGCAGTTTGAATTCGGGCTTTCTGTGCTCAAACAATTTTCAGACCGGGTGATTGTTGCGGCCAGGACAGATTCCCTGAAACTGCTGTCACCGGTAAAGCATCTCATCACCCTTGAGGTGCCGGATATCCATCCTGCCTGGGATCCGGGGGCAATTTTGTATCACATCAAAAAAGAAGCAAAGGAAAATGCAGCCTGGTATATCAATGTCCAGGGCCTGGTGCGCATGGCACAATTTCTTGAAACCGGACAGTATCCGGTGGACACCATGGTCACCGTAACCAAAGGCAATGATAAAAAACCCCATATGATCACCCGCCAGGGGTCTCCCATCCGCCTTCTGGCCGGCAACTTACCTTTGAACAGCCTCATTACAACAGGCCGGTTCAACGGCCGCAGGGTAGATCCGGATACCCATCTGGGGTTTTTTGAAAATACCCTGAACATCATTCCGGATGCACCGGCAGATGAAATGTTCGGTTTTATCCGGCCGGGTCTGGACAAGCCCACGGTATCCAAAGCTTTTCTGTCCAGTCTTGTGGACAGAAAGGTACAGATGGACTGCACCATGCATGGAGAAAAAAGGGCCTGCATCAACTGCAGCTATTGTGAAAGTATCTGCCCCACTGATCTGATGCCCAGTTTCATCATGAAGGCCCTGGTGAGTGATGATATTGAAGAAGCTCTGGCACTGGGCCTTCTGGACTGCTGCCGGTGTGGACTGTGCTCTTTCACCTGCCCGTCCAAAATCGAACTGGCACATATTTTATCGCAAGGTATGGATATGCATCACAAGGACAAACAAGGATAACGATACAATATCATGAATCCCTTAAAAAAAATATTTGAGCTGCTGGAATATGATTTCAGTGATGCCGGAAAATTTGCCAAACTGGCCCCTTTGTTCGATGCCACCAAAACCTTTTTTTTTCTGCCTTCTCCAAAAAACAAACAAGGCCCTTTTATCCGGGACAATCTGGACCTGAAACGGTACATGAGTTTTGTGATAATCTCCCTGCTGCCGGTGCTGTTTTTCGGCATATACAATACCGGATATCAGTCCGGTCTGGCCAGAGGAGAGACACTGGGGTTCTGGAGCGCATTTTTATCCGGTGCCTGGGTGGTGCTGCCCATTATTATCGTATCATACGCCGTGGGATTTTTCTGGGAAATTTTGTTTGCCGCCATCCGGCGCCACCCCATCAGTGAAGGATTTCTGGTTACAGGACTGCTGTTTCCTTTGACCCTGCCCCCTACCATTCCTTTGTGGCAGGTGGCAATGGGGATCTCATTCGGCGTGGTCATCGGCAAGGAAATTTTCGGCGGTACCGGCAGAAATATCCTGAACCCGGCATTGACAGCCCGGGCATTTGTTTTTTTCTCCTATCCGGTGACCATGTCGGGCAACATATGGGTGGCAGGCGCAGATGCAGTGGACGGCATCACCGGTGCAACCGCCCTGGCGGTTACCGCAGAAGGCGGCAGCAGCCTGACTTCAGCCCTTTCCGACCAGGGATTTACCCTGTCCAGCCTGTTTTTCGGATTTGTGCCGGGCAGCATCGGAGAAACCTCGGCCCTGTGCTGTCTGATCGGGGCAGTGTTTCTCATGGTCACCCGCATCGGCAACTACCGGATCATCCTGGGCGGCATTGCCGGTCTTGCCGTCACGGCAATCCTGTTTTATTTTCTGCCCGGCACCAAAGGCACCTGGGCTGCTGCAGGCCCCCTGTATCATCTATGTGCCGGCGGATTTTTATTTGGCATCTCCTTTATGGCCACAGATCCGGTTTCAGCACCCGGTACCAATCCTGGCCGGTGGATCTTCGGATTTCTCATCGGATTTCTCACCGTGATTCTCAGGGTGGCCAATCCGGCGTTTGCCGAAGGGGTGATGCTGGCCATCCTGTTCATGAACGTATTTGCCCCTCTTCTGGACCACCTGGTCATGAAACACAGAATTTCAAAGAGGATCCCCAATGTCTGACAAAAAAAAATCATTTAAAAACAGCCGGATATATGTGGTTATGTTTGCCCTGGGAACAGCCCTGGTGTTCGGTGTGCTGATCACCTCCGCCGCCACCATGCTCAAAGAAAAGCAGCTGGAAAACATGGCCCTGGACAAAAAAACCAATCTGCTGGAAGCTGCCGGCCTGGTGCCGGAAGACAAAAAACCCTCACCTGAAGACATAAAACAGATTTATGATACCCATATCCGGCAGGTCTATGTGGATTCCCGGGGCCGGATTATAAAAGATCCCGCCAACAGCAGCCTGCAGCTGTACCTGATTCACACCGACCAGAAGATACAGGGATATATTGTTCCCATCACCAGCCGGGGATTGTGGGGAAAGATCCATGGATACATGGCTTTTGAAGCGGATGGAGAAACCGTTGCCGGATTTTCCATATACAGCCATTCAGAGACTCCGGGACTGGGCGGAGAGATTGAAAGCAACTGGTTTCAGGAAAATTTTGAAGGCAAAAAAATCCTCCATGAAAGCGGCCGGCTGGTTTCTGTGGGTATTGCCAAAGGAAAGGTGGAAAACCTGCCTGAAAATCTTCAGGACCACTATGTGGACGGCATATCAGGTGCCACCCTCACCGGCAGATACCTGAGCGAAGGACTGGAAGAAACCCTGACAAAATATGAACCGGTTTCCGTTATTTTCCGCCAGAGACAAGAAAGCCAGGCACATTTAAAAACCATATTGGAAGAATAAGGATATCTGTATGCAAACCGATCTGTCCCATTACAAGGAAATACTGATCAAGGGTATCTGGAGAGAGAATCCGGTTGCCTACCAGGTGCTGGGCATCTGTTCGGCCCTGGCCGTCACTGTCAAAATGTCCACTGCCGTGGTCATGAGCATTGCCTTGACCCTGGTAGCCGCGTTTTCCAGTCTGATCATCTCATCTCTGCGCCGCTGGATCCCCTCCAATATCCGCATCATTGTGGAACTGACGGTCATTGCTTCACTGGTGATCATCACCGACGAGATACTCCAGGCCTTTTTGTATGACATATCCAAACAATTGTCCATTTTTGTGGGCCTGATCATAACAAACTGTATTATTCTGGGCAGGGCCGAGGCTTTTGCCATGGCAAACAATCCGGCAGATTCTTTTGTGGACGGTGTGGCCAACGGCCTTGGATACAGCATGATCCTGGTGGCTGTAGCGTTTTTGCGCGAACTGCTTGGATCAGGACAGTTTTTTGGATTTTCCGTTATCCCCGGGTTTTTATATGATATGGGATTCCAGGATATGGGTATCATGGTGCTGGCACCCGGGGCATTTTTCATTATCGGGCTGCTGGTCTGGCTGAAAAACAGCCTGCCCGGCATATCCCATGAAAAAAGATAAGGAGCTGCCATGGGCGATCTGCTGAGTCTGTTTGTCAATTCCGTGTTCATCGGCAATATCCTGCTGGCCTATTTTTTGGGCATATGTTCTTTCATTGCCGTATCCAAAACCATTGAAACCGCCACAGGACTTGGATTTGCCGTTATTTTTGTGCTCACCGTAACCAGCCCTGTGAACTGGCTCATCTACCATGGGCTGCTGGCACCCGGGGCCCTTGCCTGGGCCGGATTTCCGGAAATGGATTTGAGTTTTTTAAAATTCATTACCTTTATTGCGGTGATCGCCGCCATTGTCCAGGCGGTGGAAATGGTCATTGACCGGTATTCGCCGCTGCTGTATGCCAGCCTGGGGGTGTTTTTACCCCTGATTGCCGTAAACTGCGCCATTTTAGGTACCTCTTTGTTCATGGTGGAACGTAACCACTCATTCATTGAGTCTGTGGTGTTCGGGGCCGGATCCGGTACCGGGTGGATGCTGGCCATTGTGTCCATGGCCGCCATCCGCAAAAAAGTCCGGTATGCAGATGTCCCCAAAGGGCTTGACGGATTCGGATTTGTGATGATCATTGCCGGGCTTATGGCCATGACCTTTATGATGTTTTCAGGAATCACCCTCTAGCAGAACAAGGAGCATGCAGTGATTTACCTTATCAGTTTGTTGATATTTTCCGGCGTGATCATTATCCTTGTGTTTGTCCTTTTATTTGTGGAAGCCAAAGTCACCACCCAGGGCAGCCATACCATTACCATCAACGACAACAAAGACCAGGCCCTCACGGTTTCCGGCAATCCCACACTGTTGTCCGCCCTGGCACAGAATGAGATTTTTCTGCCCTCTGCCTGTGGTGGTTCCGGATCATGTGCCATGTGCAAATGCAAGGTCAAGGATGGGGGCGGTGCCATTCTGCCCACGGAACTGGCCCATCTGTCCAGAAAGGAAAAACTGGAAAATATCCGGCTGTCCTGCCAGCTCAAGGTCAAGCAGGACATGGCCGTCCAGGTGCCGGAATCTATTTTCAGCATCAAAAAAGTAAATGCGGCTGTGGTGTCCAATGACAATGTTTCCACCTTTATCAAGGAGCTGGTGCTGGAACCGGCAGAACCCATTGAATTTGAAGCAGGTGCCTATATCCAGATCGATGTGCCTGAATATGAACTGACCTTCAAGGATTTTCACATTGACAGCAAATATGTGAGTGAATGGAAAAAATACAATCTGTTTGATTTGGCAGCCAAGGGGATCAAGCCAGGATTCCGGGCCTATTCCATGGCCAATGCCCCCCATGAAAAAGATATCATCAAACTCAATATCCGCATTGCCACCCCGCCTCCGGGCACCGAAGGGATCCCTCCGGGGTTCGGGTCCTCGTTTGTGTTCGGCCTCAAACCCGGGGACAAGGTTACCATCAGCGGCCCTTACGGCGATTTCATGGCCGAAGATACCCAAAAGGAGATGTGCTTTGTCGGCGGCGGGGCCGGCATGGCTCCTTTGCGCAGCCATATCCTTCACCAGCTGGAAGGCATCCACAGCGGACGTAAAATTTCCTTCTGGTACGGGGCCAGATCGGTAAAGGAAATGTTCTACCATGAAGAGTTCACGGATCTGGCCGAACGGTTCGACAACTTCACCTATCATGTGGCCCTTTCCAGCCCGGAAAAAGAAGATGACTGGAACGGACTCACCGGCTTTATCCACATTCATCTGATAGACTCCTACCTCAAGGACCATGAAGACCCCACGGAAATCGAATATTACCTGTGCGGTCCCCCGCCCATGATTGATGCGGTCATTGAATCCCTTTATGAGCTGGGGGTGGAAGATGACATGATTTTTTATGACAAGTTCAGTTAAAATAAAATGATATCCTTTCTCGGGAAAAAATTACAAAATCCCCTGGTGCTGGCCTCGGGTATCCTGGGCAACAGCTATGATATCCTTGCCCGGGTCCATGATGCCGGCTGCGGCCTGGTGACCATGAAATCCATCGGACCCGCCCCCAGGGACGGCCACAAAAACCCCACGGTAATCGACCTGGGGTACGGCATGATCAATGCCGTGGGCCTGCCCTCCCCCGGGTATGCCCACATGGATGCGGAATGGCAGGCCCTGGCGAACCGGAATTTTCCCCTTAACGCCAGTATCTACGGCGGATC
>DATFKQ010000129.1:0-33904 GCA_035268565.1 Desulfotignum sp.
ACCCGATGACCGATTCACCAAAGAATTCATGGTTCCGGATCCGGCCAGAGATCAACATGACATCCAGGAAGCAGATCCGGTATTTTTGATCTTGCTGATGACCCCTCCCTGGTGCATCACGATGATACGGCCCGACAGATCTGCATGGCGGATGTTAAGTAGGACAGGAAGATGCTTTTTGTCAAGAAAAATATCAAAGATGGGACGTATCAGCCGTAATCAAACCCTCCGATCCCCTGCCGAAAAATTGGATTTTCGGATTCAGATCAGACCGTCACCTGAAAACGGGCTGCATTCAGTATCTGATATCATGGCTGCACAGAGCGGCAAACCGTGCCAGCACCTGCCCGGCCTCGGGCGTATCAGTCACCGTTTTTTGTACCAGGACTGGATCTTTGCCCAGGGCCTGGATCACCGGCGACATGCTGCGGATGTATCCGTTCATGATGTCACAGGTATATTCCGGGTGAAACTGCACCCCCCAGGCTGCGTGGCCCAGGCGGAAGGCATGATGGGGTTCGTGGGTGTTTTCCGCCAGATGCACCGCCCCTGGGGGCAGGGTCAGCGCGGTCTGGGAATGGCAGGTATGGGCATTGAAAACCGGGGGCAGACCCTGGAACAGGGGATCTGAAAAGGCAGCGGAGGTCAGGGTGACGGGTGTGGTGCCGATCTCCAGACCGCCGGGGTGAAAATCCACCTTGCCGCCCATGGCCTTTGCCAGAAGCTGATGACCGTAACAGATCCCCAGGACCGGTACCCCCGCCGCAGCCACCGGAACCAGCCACGATTCCACTGCCAGGCTCCAGTCCAGGTTCTGGGTGACCATGGCATGGGAGCCGGCGATAACCGCTCCGCTGAAGGTGCCGGGTTCAGGCAGCACCGCGAATGCCGGAGCATTGACCACCTTCACCTGATCCTCACCAACGCCTAAACCCCGACGGATCCAGTCTTCGAAATCCCCGTATGAATCAATAAGGTCGGCAAAGGTATCCCCGGTCTTTACAATCAGAATTTTTGGTTGTTTCATGATGTCAGCCGCTCACCTCTCCTAAAATGAGATCTTCAACAGCATCCAGAATTCCCAGGTGCCGGGTGATGTGAAACTGCACGTCGGGATACTGCTGGCGGGCCGTTTCAACAGCCTGTGGAATATCTGTCTGCACATGGCTGCCCGCGGAAATAAAAAATGGAAAAATGACCACCTCCTCCACTCCGCTGTCCACAAGCTCCTGGAGGACTGTCTCCAGCGACGGGTCGCAGAACTGCAGAAATGCATGCACCACCTGCTGAATATCATGTGAACCATCTGTTTTGATTTTTTTGTCCATTTTCTGCGCCAGGGCCGCAACCTCTGCGGCGGAGGCTTTCTGACGGCTGCCATGGGCCGCCACGATCACTGTTTTCAAATCATGCTCCTGTTTGTTGTATCCGTCACTCTTGTTCCATTCAGTTGACAATATCCTACATTCTGTATCAATAAAAATCAAGCTTCGAAACCCTGGATACCGGCTGGTTGACGATATACCGAAACCCCAGATTTTTGACTGAAACCACACAGATTGACAGTTTCCGGAAAATCAGGTACTTGTGAGACATCATGACAGAAGAGAAAAGAAACGGCCTTGTTTTTCTGGCCCGCAAATGCCGCCTGCTCACCATGGAACAGGAAGAAAAATTGATGGCGCGTTTGCACAAACGCCGGGAAGAACAGCCTGAATACACAGAACGCGATCTTTTACAGGAAACCAAAAGCCTTTCCAGGGATGACATCCGGTTTCTTCTGGCTGTTAAAGACCACCTGAAAATGAAAATGCTGGACAAAAGGTTCGGTGAACTGGGGGTGGCCAACCGGTTTGTCCGCCCGGAAAACGTCAGACAGGCCCTGGACCTTCAGAATGATCTTTTCAAAAGAACCAGACAGAGCAAACTCATCGGTGATATCCTTTTTGAAAACAAACAAATTTCCCAAGCTGATAAAACCGCTATTCTTCTTACCCAGGACAGAATTGCAGACGAGTACCTGGCAGAAGCCATGAATGATATTGCCGCTACAGAAATTGAAAAGATTTCCATGAACATGCGGTTCGGTGCCATTGCCGTTAAAAAGGGTATGATAACCATTGACCAGCTCAACACAGCACTCAATGTCCAGGAAAAGGAGATGGCTGCCGGCAGTCCCCGGCGGTATCTGGGGGAAATCCTCCAAAAGATGTATCACATTTCCGGGAATGATCTGACACATATCCTGAAAATCCAGAAAGAGATGGAAAAAAAACGGCTGGCCCTTGAAACCGCCCTTTCCCGATATTTTTCTGAATCCAGCATAAACAAGCGGCTGTCCAGGTCATTCACGTACCATTTTTCCAAAAACAAACTGGAGGCCCATGTCCAGAAAATACAAACCCTGCACGAAGATGTCAGTCTTCCAGATTTTATCAGGTGGTTGAAAGCCATCGGCATCGCTTTCGGGTTCATTGAAGAAAAAAAGATGCAGTCTTTTCTGACAAGTGCGCCGGAAGGCAGCCAGATATGCATTGCCAGAGGTATTGCTCCTGTTAAAGGCAAAGACGAGGCTGTGCAGTATTTTTTTGATACCACTCCCTCAGCCAAAGACAGCCCGGATTCACCGACAGCCTTAGTGTGTAAAGGTGATGTGCTGGCCAGAATATTCCCCCCGGAAGACGGAAAGCCGGGAAAAGATGTTTGCGGATTTACCATTGCACCACCGCCACCCTCTCGAATATCCCTTAACCGGGGCCAGGGAGTATCAAAAAAAAACAGCGTCCTGACCGCCGGTATTGACGGCCAGGCCATCCTCTATAAAGACAGAACCCTGTTCGTCCAGCCCGGCACCCAGACCATCCCCGGCCGCAGCCACACCGGCCGGATTGATGCCGACCTTTCCGACCAGTACCAGGATACCATTCTCAAAGTGGAGGGCACTATTGGTGAAACCGGACGGATACGCTGCCGGCAGCTGGAAATTGCCGGAGATGTGTTTGGACATGTCTATGCAGCAGGAAACATCAATGTGAACGGCACCATCGGCCGGGAAAAAGACCTTCAAGAAACACCGGCCAGACTGACGGCCGACGGTGATATCTTTGCCAATAAAAAAATTGTTTATTCCATTATCATCACCTGCAAAGGACTTACTGCCCCTGGTGCTGACCTGGTATCATCGCAGGTTATGGCTTTTCAGGATATTGTGGTAAAAAATGTTATTTCAGGCAGCTCCGGTCCCTGTATGCTCCAGATCAACACACACGCAGAACCTATGGAAACCCCTTTTGACGATCCCATCCAAAACTGTAAAGCAGTCCTGGAAGATCTGGAGCAAAAAAATGCCCGGAAAGATCTGGACCAGCGCTTTGCTGCCAAGATTGCAGCCCGGGATACCTATCTGGCTGAACATGACATTCTGGGATTTCTCCAGGCACTGCTGAACTGCCCCCAGCTGAGGCACATCCATTCTCTGCGGGCAAAGACAAAAGCGGTTTTACGCAATGCACAATCCTTTCCAGACCTTCCGCCGGTGCCTGAAAATGCCCTGGCCCATGCCGGAGATTTTCTGGAGGCCGTGTATACACAAACGCAGCCTTTGGGCACAGCACAGCAGCTTGAAAAAATCGAAGAAATGCGCCAGATCAAATACGGGATGTACCGGGCAGCCGTCAATGCCAGCCGGCGCCATAGTCTTGCATATGAAGCCCGTAAAAAAGCCCTTGGCAAAGAAATCCAGGCAGTGGCACCAAAGATCCGGAAAACAAAAAAACAGATCCAGACGCTTCTCTCCCGGCGGGACGCTTTCCTGCTGCGCAGGGATTTGCATATGCCGGCCATGGCGACCGCCACGGTCAAGGTGAAAAACAGGGTCCAGCAGGGCACTGTGATCAAAGGTATTCAGGCTTCGCTCACCATTGAAAAGGACATGTACGGGGTCAAGTTTTCGGAAACCAGAAAAACCGGTCGGGAACCGGCAAAGATTCGTATTGAAGGATTATATGAATAGTTTTTATGATATGGCAGTTTTTTTTAAAGAGACGCTTTCACCGCCTCCACCATGAAGTACAGCCGGTTTCTGATATTGACATCTGAGGTGCCGGCATCATAATCCAGGTATAACAGGTTCATGTCCGGATAAAGCGTTTTGATGCGCTTTTCCACCCCTTTGGAAACAATATGGTTGGCAATGCACCCAAAAGGCTGCACACTGATGACATGGGTGACCCCGTCTTCTGCCAGGCAGGCGATTTCGCCGGGGATAAGCCATCCTTCCCCGAACTGGTTCACCAGGGACAGGATCCGGCCGGCTTTACCCGCCACTGTGCGAATATCATGAAACGGTGAATAAAACCGGAACCGTTTCATCTGCTGATCCATTTTTTTATGGTAGGTGTTTAAAAATGTTTCAATGAAATGGCCCATGATATCACTGATTTTCCTATGCCGGATATGGACGCGGATGTTTTCCCTGTAATTGACGAAATCCTGAATAAAATAATCCAGGATCGGCAGCATGACCGGCTCAACCTGGTTTTCCATGAGAAAATCCGACAAAAACCGGTTCCCGAACCCATTGCTTTTGATATATATTTCGCCCACAATACCGATTTTTCCAAGCACCTGGTCATGGATATCCACCTGATTGAAATCCGACACAGCTGCGTTCAGCAGGGAAAAAAGTCTGTCATAGTCTTTGGCCAGAATACAGGGCTGTGCTGCTGCGATATATTGTTTGCGCAGTTTTTTACACGTTCCTTTGCGGACTTCCCTGACAGCGGTGGCATAATACATTCTGGCAATGCAGTCTGCATACATGGTAATGACAAACAGCAGTTTCATCATTTTCAGCCAGTTAACGGCAAAGCCGGGCTGGTGGTGCAGTCCTGCGGCCCTGGTTACTGAAATCACAGGTACGTGGTCATATCCCGCCGCCACCATGGCTTTTCTGATCAAAGACAGGTAATTGGATGCCCGGCACCGGCCCCCGGTCTGGGTGATGCCCACCGCAATCCGATCCGGATCATATCGGCCGGATTTCAAGGCATTGATAATATCCCCGGTCACCAGGATTGCTGGATAACAGATATCATTGCCGACATAGCGCAGACCGGTTTCCACCGAGAGATTGTCTGGCGGAGGCAGGATATCCACCTGATACCCGGCCGTCTGAAAGGCTGCTGCAACATATCCGGAATAATCCTCACCAAAAAACGGGGCAATGATTTTTCTGACCCGGTCTTTTTTTCCAAACACAGGCGTGGTTTTACGCTTCACAGGTTCGGGAATGTTCTTACTGCTGCGGCGCAGGAGAGATTCCACCATGGAGCGTATCCGAAGCCGCACCGACCCTGTACTGGAAATATCATCCACTTTGATCAGAGTAAAGTTTTTTGCCCCTGCTTCCAGTATCTGCCGGTTTTCTTCGGTGGCCACGGCATCAGGCCCGCAACCGAATGAATTGAGCTGCATCATCTGGATGTTATCCGGCTGCCGGGTCACCCAGTATGCTGCATGGTGCAGCCGGTTGGAAGCTGCCCACTGGGTCAGGACCTGCAGGTGTTCAAATGCTTTTTCACAGATGTCAGGCACGGCATCTTCGGTAATAAAATCCACACCAAAATCCGTCAAAATCTGGGGAATCTTCTGGCTGATCAAAGGATCAATGTGATAGGGACGGCCGATCAGCACCACCAGGAGGCGCTGATCCCGGACCGCCCGGCTGACAAGCCGGGCCGCTTTTTTTCGAACCGCATTTTTATAAGCCTGCTGGGCTGCCAGCCCCTTTTTCACCGCAGCCTTGATCCTGAACCCGGAAATACCCAGGGGCTGCAGATATGCCACGCATGCTTTTGTCAACAAGGCAGCATCTTTGAAAGTGATCACCGGCTTATCCAGAGGAATACCCTTTCTGGCGCAAAGATCCAGGCTGCTGTCCACCACCTCGGCATAACTGCTGACAATGGGACAGTTGAACGTATTGCTTACCGACTGGAACTCATCCTGCTCATTCATGACAAGGGGGTAGAAAATACGGTCCACCCCCCGCCTGACCAGATCAAGCACATGGGCGTGGGCCAGTTTGGCTGGAAAACAGATACTGTCGGACATGATGCTGCCTTTGGCAGCATCACTCATGGCCGCAGTGGAACCGGAGGACAGGGTTATATTGATGCCGCAATGCACAAAAAAAGCATGCCAGAAGGCAAAATTTTCATAAAAATTCAGGCATCTGGGAATACCCGCAGTGAATTTCGGATCAGGGTGGGGCGTAAGATTCCGGTCAAACAGCAGGCGGTATTTAAAGTCAGCAAAATCAAACCCTTTTTCAGCCCGGTTTCGGCCTTTTGCGCCGAATATTTTCTCACACCGGTTGCCTGAATAAAAGGATCGGCCGCTGGAAAAAACAAACCGGGTGACAGCACAGGCATTGTCGCATCCCTTGCACACGATCTGCCGGGTCTGGAAATCAGCAATGGTATCCAGATGGTCCAGGCCAGTAAAAGAAGCAGGCTGACGGCCCGGATCTGCAAACAATTTTTTAGCTGCCAGTGCAGCACCGAAAGCCCCCATCATTTCCGGCATGTCTGTATGGGTGACACAGGTGCCTGATAAAATTTCCAGGGCCCGGATAATGGAGGGATTCTTACCTGCCCCGCCCTGGAGCACGATATGGTTTCCCATTTCCTGCATGTCAATGAGCTTGAGCACCTTGAACAGGCAGTTTTTCACCACAGCATAGGACAGACCCGTACTGATGTCTGCCACCCCGGCATTTTCCCGCAAGGCCTGCTTGACCCGGGAATTCATGAAAACCGTACACCGGGTCCCAAGATCACAAGGGGCTTTGGCCGCCATGGCCAGGGCGGCAAAATCCTGTACCCGGTATCCCAGGGATCCGGCAAAGGTCTCAATAAAAGAGCCGCAGCCGGAGGAACAGGCTTCATTGAGTTCAATGCGGTGGATGGCCCCATGGCGGATAAATATGGCTTTCATATCCTGTCCCCCGATGTCCAGAATAAAGGACACATCAGGGTCCATATGTCTGGCTGCCTCAAAATGGGCAATGGTTTCCACCATCCCCACATCCATCCCGAATGCCGCGCGGATCAGATCTTCACCGTAACCGGTAACCGCGGTTCCTGCAATGACAAGATCGGGATGCTGTGCCTGGATTTTTTCGCGAAACGCCCGCAATCCCTTTATAACCGCCTGGATGGGGTTGCCGTCGTTGTTTTTGTACCAGGAAAACAACACCTGGCTATCCACGCCCAGGGCTGTGATTTTTGTGGTGGTGGACCCGGAATCCACCCCCAGAAAGCATTGATCGTCTCTGTAATCAGACAGGGACATCCTGGGAATAAACATCTGCCGCCTGTTTTTTTCCCAGTTTTCCCGTTCTTTTTGTGTGTGAAACAATGGTGGCAGGCGGTTGTCATTGTCCTGGGGCAGTTTTTGATTTTTGGCCATGGCATCCAGCAGATGGTGCACCGAAAACACTGTCTCATGGCGCCGGCTGAACATGGCAGCGCCCATTGCCGGCAGCAGGGCCGGCTGCTTTGGTATCACCAGGTCAGACATGGACAGCCCCAGCACCCGCAGAACCGCCTTGACCAGTTCCGGCAGAAAGGCAAACACCCCGCCGCAAAGCAGCAGTCCGGGCCGGATATCACACCCCCTGGACAGGGTATTCAGGCATTGGATGGCCACGGCATGAAACACCGATGCTGCAATATCTGCCACCGGTACATTGCGGCTCAAAAGGTTTTGCACATCGGTTTTGGCAAATACCCCGCACCGGGAGGCAATGGGATACAGGTTGGTATATGCTTTTGCCAGGCGGTCGAGATCATCAGGGGTCTGATTCAGCAGGGCGGCCAGCTGGTCGATAAATGCCCCGGTGCCGCCGGCACAGCTTCCGTTCATCCGAATATCCGGGGCCCTGTCAGGAGAAAGAAATATCATTTTTGAATCTTCGCCCCCGATATCAATAACCGTGGCGGTCAAGGGATACATCTGCCGTACCACTTCATTTGTGCAGATAACCTCCTGGACAAACGGCAGGGACATCATGTGTGAAAACCCCATACCGGCGGACCCGGTCAAAGCCAATTGCAGCCGGCAGTGGCCCAGGCAGGTTTCCATATCTGAAAAAAAACCAGACACCGTTTCCGTGATGCGGGCATAATGCCGCTGATACCGTGAAAAAATCAACTGATCCGTCTCATCCACCAGAACCAGTTTTGCGGTGGTGGAACCAATATCCAGGCCGGCGTGGTATAGTTTGTTCTGCTTCAACTGACAACCCCGCGATTTTTTATGTTCTGCACACTGTTTACAACTTTCCAGATCTCATCGAAGTTTGCCAAGGTGACGATCCCATAATACACCTGTTCATCCATTTTTTTCAATACTGTATTGCATTGTTTTATTTACCAAAAGCAGCGAAGCAAAGGAATCGTCACAGAACGACCAAAATATGGATTTACGGCCTGGCTATCACCAGATTGTTATGCAGCATTTTTACCCCTGCCGGGTGAAATGCTGCCTTTGCGGCTGCCTGACGCGCGGCCGCGTCCGGAACACTGCCGGTAAGCTCCACCACACCGTCGGAAACAGATACTTCTATATCATCCGCATCCACATTCGCCCTTGCTTCCAGAGAAGCTACAATATCTTCCGCAATCACCTTGTCGAGCACATTGTGAGTGGGTATAACCGCCACATGATTCTCGATAAAGGTGACCCCGGCTTCAGGCGCAACCAGGTCTTCCAGAAAGGTCCTTTTCCAATAGGTATCAACCGTGCCCCGCAGGGTTACCACACCGGCATCCACAGTTACATCCAGATCAAGCACATCGATATCTGGATTGCCTGCCAGTTTCATGAGGATATTTTCCTTGATTTCCACATCAGTGGGTATGCGAACCGTAGAAGGGTATTTGACCACGATCAGATTATCCACGTCAACCACCCCCAGAATCGCCAGGGCAGCGTCAGTGGCTGCGGATTTGCCAAGAAGCGTGGGTGCTTCCCCGGTCAAGGTGACCCGGCCGTTATAAACCGTCACCACAATTTTGGAAGCATCGACACGCATGTCTCTTCCAAGTTCGTATACAACAGATTGTTTAATCAGCTCGTCGGTTTTCATAGCCTTTTCCTCCATATTATTTGGGTCTTACTCCTGACAATAACCATCAGGTATTAATCATTTTCAGAATAATATACCGGATACCGGCTTATCCATAAGGGAAACCATGTATATTCAAAATGCCTCCCCTGTAGATGGGGGTCACAGCAAATTATGATTTTTCGACAAGGATTCCCGGTCCTCAAAAGATGCTCACTCTGGGGCGGCGCACAGAAAGCGATGTACTGTATTATAAAGAAGATTTGCAAAAGGCCGTGCAGGAGAGTAAAATTGCATAATAAATTATAGATTTTCAGGCAGTGGTAAAGGTTGTGCATTATTTGCCACAAATGCAAAAGGATATTAATGGGAATCGTTTTTGCCGTAAAAAAATATGCTATCCATGACGGGCCCAGCATCCGGACCACCGTATTTTTCAAAGGATGCCCCCTTTCCTGTCCGTGGTGCCACAATCCCGAAGGCATGGACAAAAGCATTGCCCTGGTGTGGAACAAAGACAGGTGCATTGGCTGTATGGCCTGTGTGACCGGGTGTGCACAGCAATGCCTGGTATTTGAAAACAATATTCTCAAAAGAGATCCAGATGCCTGCATACAATGCCTGCACTGCACAGATATCTGCCCTGCCCTGGCCCATGAAGCCGTGGGCCGGGAAGCGGATGTGGCTGATATCATGGCTGATATCCTCAAGGACATGCCTTTTTATGATACCTCGGGCGGGGGGGTGACCTTTTCAGGGGGAGAACCCCTGATGCAGCCTGATTTTCTGATGGCCCTTCTCAAGGCATGCGGCAGATCAGGCATTCACCGGGCGGTTGACACCAGCTGTTTTTCCCCCTCCCGGCTGGTCCTGGCAATGGCCGACCATTGTGATCTGTTTCTGGTGGACCTCAAACACATGGACAGTGAGACCCACCGAAAGTTTACCGGCGTGCCCAATGAGAAAATCAAAAAAAACATTGCCCTGCTGACCCGAAAAGGCCATGATATACGGGTACGCATCCCGCTGATTGCAGGGTTTAACACGGATGAAAAAAATATGCAGGCAAGCGCTGATTTTCTGGCATCCCTGCCCGGAATTCAGGGGATTGACCTGCTGCCGTACCACAGCATTGCCAAAGGCAAATACAAAAAAATGGGCCTGGCAGACGGCTCCGGCCGGTTTGCACCCGTCAGCAGCCGGCAGGTTGACAACTGCGCTGACATATTGCAACAACACAAACTTACCGTCCAGGTGGGAGGATAACAGATGAACCCCAGGATCGAAAGGCTGCGCAGACGCAGCTTTGAAACACACCCTTCTCTGTCTGTTGAACGGGCTGTTCTGGAAACCGAATATTACAAGGAACACACCGGTAAAGATTCTCTGCCCGGAATCCGGGCCGGTTTTTTCAAATTCCTGTGTGAGAAAAAAACCCTGTACATCGGAGATGACGAACTGGTTGTGGGAGAACGGGGACCGGCCCCCAAGGTGGTACCCACCTTTCCTGAACTCACCTGCCACAGTTCAGAAGACCTGCGCATCCTCAACAGCCGCAAAATGACCAGCTATACGGTCACAGAAGAAGATATCGCCGCCTATGAAGAAAAAGTAATCCCCTACTGGAAGGGCAGGTCCATGCGGGAACGCATCTTTTCCAGGGTGCCTGAAGCCTGGCAGAAAGCTTATAAAGCAGGGCTGTTCACCGAATTCATGGAGCAGCGGGCACCGGGCCACACCGCACTGGACGGCCGGATCTACCAGATGGGCATGGCTGGTTTCAAATCCCGGATCCAGGCCCGGATCAACGGCCTGGACTATCTCAACGATCCTGCGGCCTCAGATCGGTATGAACAGCTCTCAGCCATGGACACGGCCTGCGATGCCGTGATTATCTTTGCCCGGCGCCATGCAGGCCTGGCTCTGGAAATGGCGCAGAATGAAACCGATCCCCGGCGCAGAGAGGAGCTGCACACCATAGCTGCCGTGTGCAGACAGGTGCCTGAAAACGCTCCTTGCACCTTTTACGAAGCCCTGCAGATGTACTGGTTTGTCCACCTGGGCACCATTACCGAACTCAACGGCTGGGATGCCATGTCCCCGGGCCACCTGGACCAGCACCTGCTGCCGTTTTACGAAAAAGACCTGGCAGACGGCATTCTGACCCGGGAAACGGCCAAAGAGCTGCTGGCCTGCCTCTGGATCAAGATCAACAACCACACCGCCCCCCCCAAGGTGGGGGTCACTGCCAAAGAAAGCGGCACCTACAATGATTTTACCCAGATCAACCTGGGGGGACTTTACCGTGACGGCACAGACGCTGCCAACCCGGTGTCCTATCTGATTCTGGAAGTGGCGGACGAACTGCGCCTGCTCCAGCCCCAGCCCGGCGTCCATATCAGCAGCAGAACCCCGGACCGGTTCCTTTCTTCAGCAATGCAGGTGATCAAAAAAGGGTACGGGTACCCCGCCATATTCAATGCCGACATGGTGATCCAGGAACAGATCCGGGCGGGTAAATCCATTGAAGATGCCAGGGAAGGCGGCACCTCCGGGTGTATTGAAACCGGTGCCTTCGGCAAGGAAGCCTATATTCTCACCGGATACCTGAATGTGCCCAAAATTCTTGAAATCACCCTGAACAACGGGGCAGATCCTTTGACCGGTGAAACCGTGGGTATCCGCACGGGTGATCCCCGCACCTTTCAACGTTTTGAAGACCTTTACGCAGCCTTTGCCCGCCAGCTTGCATACATCGTCGACCTGAAAATCCAGGTGAACAACTATATTGAGCGCATGTATGCCAGATACTGTCCGGCCCCGTTTCTGTCGGTGGTGATAGATGGCTGCATTGACAAGGCAAAAGATTATTATGACGGCGGCCCTAAATACAACACCAACTATATCCAGTGCTGCGGCATCGGCACGGTCACCGACAGCCTGTCCGCCATCAGGACCCATGTCTTTGACAACCGGATGGTGTCCTGGGATCAGCTGCTGCACGCCCTGAAAGATGATTTCAAAGATGCCGAACCCCTGCGCCTCACCCTGTGGAACCGGACCCCGTTTTTCGGCAACGACGATGACCGGGCCGATGTCATCATGCAGCAGGTGTTTCAGTCCCTTTTTGCGGCCATCGACGGCAAGCCCAACACCAAGGGCACTGAATATCATTTGAACATGCTGTCCACCACCTGTCATGTGTATTTCGGCAAGATGCTGGGGGCCACCCCCAACGGCCGGCATGCCCATATGCCGGCGTCCGACGGCACCTCCCCCTCCCATGGGGCAGACAGAAACGGCCCCACTGCCGTGATCAAATCCCTGGCCAAAATGGACCAGGTAAAATCCGGGGGCACCCTGCTCAACCAGCGGTTTTTACCCAGTGTGCTTTCCACGGACCAGGATCTTAAAAAACTGGCTGCACTGGTGCGCACCTATTTCCGGCTGGGGGGACATCATATCCAGTTCAATGTGGTGGACACAAAAACCCTCAGACAGGCCCAGCAGACCCCGGATGAATACCGAAACCTGCTGGTGCGGGTGGCAGGATACTCTGATTATTTTGTGGACCTTGATGCCGACCACCAGGAGGAGATCATCTCCCGCACCGAACAGGAGACGGCATAGATGGTATCATTCCGGCACGTGCCCGGTCAGGGAATGCAATGGCTGGATCACTGCCCGGATTTTTGAGAAACTTTTTCTTCCCGGGTTTCTTCCTGTTCGGAAAGAACCTGCTGCTGTTCAACAATCGCCTCGTGGTGCTCGATATCCCCCTTTAATCCCTGCTGGCGGCGGTCCAGTTCTTTTATGGCTTCGATACGTCCGTAAAGCAGCAGGTTGTCTTTGTGTTCAAGACGGGTTTCCGGTGTGGGATTACCGATATAGGTGCCGTCCGGCTTTTTAATGCCAAGCAGGTTGATACCTTCGGCCCGGAGACGGCTTTCTGACAGTTTTCTGCCGGCGATCCAGTCATCTTTCCGGATATGCAGTTCAGCCAGACGGTATTCACCGGTAAGGTGAAGCAGGCTTGCATAGTCCCTGACATCCAGGCTGGTATACCGTTTGAGCATGGCATCCACGATCCTGGAAAGCTGCCGGTCCACCCATTTGCTGGAGGCAAGGAGCCACAATACCAGTATACCGGCTACCAGTATTACGATGCGCAGGGTCAGGGTTGTGGTGTCCCCCTGCTGAACAAAGGTCAGGATCAGGGTTGAAATCGCCGCCACAATGCCGGCATTTCCGATGAGAATAAGGGTCATGACGATTTTTCGTCTGACCGGGTGGCTGACCACCATTTCAGATTCACTGGTGGTAAATCCGGCCCCGGAGAATGCACTTCTGGCCTGGAACCGTGCAGACTGCCGGGTGAGACCGGTATGGGTCAGCGCGATAGTGGCAATGCGGGTGATCAAAATGGAGAGAAACACAACCAGCAGCAATGAGATGATGGCAATCACGGTATCACCTCTATGGCCCCGTGTGTCTGTTGTCTTTTTTTATCACAGACCGTCTCTTTCATCCTGTAGAACCTAACAGGCCCGTGCCCGGAAATCAAATAATTTTTCCCGGTATCAGGTCAGGCAGCTGACCGGGCCACTTCAATAACCGGTATGCTGGAAACAATGGACAATTCATTGCGCAGGGAATCAGCCAGAATATCTATACCCGGGGCATTTCCCAACCCCATTTCCTCTGCCGGCATGGCCAGAAAAATCATGTCTGCCCCTGTATTTTTTATTATTTCCTCCAGGGTCAGGGGCGTAATCGCCTCTTCGATATCCACCTTGTGGATTACACCTTCCCGGACCGCAGGGGGATCAGGGCGGGGATCTGCTGTGACAAATGAAATTTTTTTGTTTTTTTTCACCTGCTGGATGACTTCCATGCCGGTCTGGCCAGCGCCCACAATAAGTATATGCATTGTTTTTATCTCCTTACAGAAAACCGATAAGAATAAATCCATAAAAGAGCAGTGCCAGTACCAGGGAGCTGACAACAGTTACAATGAGCCCATAACGGATCATACTGGATTTGTCAACAATGCCGGTGGAGGCAAGCAGCGCCATCCGGCCGGATGCCGACGGCAGTGAATAACCGAATGTAGTGGCCAGGGTAACCGGCAGGACCACCTGCAAAGGACTCAACCCGCCGATATCTGCTGAAACCGATATCAGCACCGGCACAAACACGGCAGCAATGGTGGTATTGTTCAGCAGGTTGGTCAACAGAGCAGACACCAGTACCAGGGCAATGAGTGTCACCAGAAGACTGGGGCCTGACACAAGGGGAACGATCAGCCCGGAAAACCATTGTGTCGCTCCGGTGCGGGTCAAAGATTCGCCCAGAGACAACCCTGCACCGATAATCAGAAAAATCCCCCAGCTTACCCCTTTGACATCTTCCCAGGTGATAATCCGGCGGACTGCCATGTATGACACCGCCATTACTGCAACAATGGCAGAGGAAAACAGGGATCTGGGAAGCCCGAGCAGATCACCGGCAAAAGGGCCGCCGACCCAGAGCACTGCCGTAAAGAAAAGGACCCCTGAGACTTCCTTTTCTTTAGGGGACATGGTTCCCATTTTTTCAATCTGTTCCTTTGCAGGAGCGACATCCAGCTGCCTGACAGGCACTTTTACCAGTTTATACAGCATGGCCCAGGTCAGGGGAAAAAGGACGAGGAAACTGGGAACACCGTATTTCATCCAATCCAAAAAAGACCAGGGACCGAGTTCTGCCAGAAAGCCCGAGGCCACGGCATTGGCCGCACCTCCCAGAATGGTTGCCATGCCGCCCACACTGGCACTGTATGCAATTCCCAGCGCAAGCAGTGCCAGCATTTTTTTCGAGTCTTTCTTTTCAGGAATCTGTTTTGCTATGGTCAGTGCCACCGGAATCAGCATGGCAGCGGTGGCAGTATTTCCCACCCACATGGAAAACACAGCGGAAATACCCATGAGGCCGAAAAGTACGGCACCTTTACCTCCGCCTGATAAAACAATGGTTTTCATGGCCAGCCGCCGGGTCAACCCGTGTTTTCTCAGTGCTTCTGCCAGAAAAAGACTGGCCAGGATCAAAAAAACCACGGGCCGGGAAAAGGTTTCAAAGGCCTGGGGTGTGGTGGCAATGCCCAGTGCCACTTGACACACCGGGACCATTAAAGCGGCAATGGGCAATGATACAGGCTCCAGTGAAAGGATGGCAGCTGTAAACACAAAAGCGGCCAGGGCATGATGCCCGGATGCGGTAAGGCCTTCCGGCCGGGGAAGCAGCAGAACGGCTGTGGTCAATAAAATCACCAGGCCGAACCGCCCCACAAAATGGGAAATCCGGGAAACGCTGCCGGAAATCTTTGGTTTAAGGATCATCTTCTATCGAAGGTCATACAATCTGCTTTGCATTTGTCACGGCTGACCTCGATACTGGCGGCGCTGCATTCCAGATTGTCGTTGTGTCTGCAGTCTGTCACCTTGCAGGCACCCACACTTCCGGACATGGATTTACCCCCGGATTCCAGTGAATTGAAATAGGTATCACAGCAGGGATCCGGTCCGCCTACAGTGATTGCTTTTGCATGACAGGTCTCATCCCTGTTGAATGCACATTCTTCGACTTTACATTTGCTGATGGTTGGCAGCGTCATTTTTTTTCTCCTTATTAACTGTTTTCGGTCCTGTTACAAAAAAATACACATCACGCCTGTGGCGTATTTTTTGCCATTTTATGGGTTGTTCTGTGAAAAATATATGGGCAGTTTCTTGTATTTGCTCTTTGATTTTCCTGTATGTTTAATTTTATAAAAACACTGTGCAGCATACAGGACAGAATCCCGGCCCTCCGGCATCAGGACAAACCTGAAACCGGGAACCTGCATGCTCTCCAGGGGATGGTATATCCACACGACAGCAGTCCTGCGTCTTATCGGACAGGTCAAGGCCGGTCTTCAGACCGTGAAAATGATGCATATACATGATTTGAAGCCGCCGAATAAAGGATTTCTCTCATTTACATTATCAGGCAGTTATTTCTATAGTTTCTGATGATAACTGATCCACGCCGAAATAATAATCCTTTTGAGGAGAACCGCCATGAAAGCACCGCGAATGCACAAAGAAGAGCTCAAAACACTGCTTGACGATCCTGGAACAGCCATCATTGACGTCCGCAAAGAAGCGACAAAGGAAAAAATTCCAGGGGCTGAAATCGAAGACCCGGAAAAAGTGGAGTCCTGGATGAACAAGTATGCCAAGGACAACACCATTGTATTGTACTGCGCATGAGATCAGGAACATACCAGTGCCGGTGCGGCACGGAAAATACTGGAAAACGGATTTCAGAATGTGCATGTCCTCAAAGGCGGATGGAAAGAATGGGAAAAGGCTGATTACCCGACTGACCCGATATCTGCATGATGCTGACAACCATGACGTATGTGTAAAAAGTGCAGCAGCCTGTCCTGTGTTGATGCAGGCCGGACAGCAGTGTTTACAGCTCACCCGGCAGGGCCGAGAATCAGTCTTTGGGGGTCGCAGTTTTCCCGCAGGATTTTCAGCTCGGTTTCCGTAGGGGGCAGGGCCTGGA
The DNA here is from genome assembly GCA_035268565.1 of Desulfotignum sp. GTDB lineage: Bacteria > Desulfobacterota > Desulfobacteria > Desulfobacterales > Desulfobacteraceae > Desulfotignum. The sequence continues at coordinate 16,724 of DATFKQ010000129.1, forward strand.
CCGCCCGGGACACATCCATATAAAACTGGGTATTTTCAAGGATCATTCCCGGTGTGGTGCCTGGATAGTATTGGTCCAGATACATTCTGCCGGTATCCGGGTCAAACCGCATCACCCCTAAGTTGGTCACCACCACACTGACCCCGCCGGGCCGCAGGCCTGCCGCCTCCCGGGATCCATTGCCGGATAGCTGCCCCGGGCTGGTGAGATAATCCAGCTGGTTCACGAATTTGCGTTTTTCATGCTGCATGAATGCAATGCACCTGGGCACAAAACTTGCCACATCACACCCGCCGCCGCTGCCGGAAAACCGGATATCCGGGGAAAAGTAATCCCCGATGCAGGTGGTGTTCAGGTTGCCGTACATATCGATCTGGGCTGCGCCTAAAATGGCAATGACCCGGTCCCCGGTGATGCGGTTCTGCATGGTGGCAAAGGCATCGGTGAGACTGGCATTGGCTGCTGCCCAGTACATGATCCTGGGATCTGCCACTGCAAAGGGAATTTCTTCTAAAAGTGAGTCCATGGCACCGGTTTCAAAAAAGATCACGCTGTCCGGGGCATTGATTTTCTTGGCTGCCATGGCTGCCAGCATGGAAATACCGGTGCCGGAGAAAACAATGTCACCATTTTTGATTTCCCTGGCTGCCATGATTGTCATGATCTCCTTGGGGGTATAAGACATATCCATAATCAATCTCGTTTCATATTCACGCTGTAACCGGTTTCAGGATCTGCTGCAATGGCGGCAAGGCGGTCTTTGCCCACCTGCTGCAAAAACTGTTCGTGGCTGTTCACCCCGTAAACCCAGGTATCCTGGTAGGCTGTAAAGGCATCTTTGTCTTTTGCGGCTGCAGCAAATTTTTTCAGGTACTGGGAATCATAATCATAATGGCCGTATACCGCTGTGGGGTAGCCCCCGAAAGGCACATGGCAGACCGCGGTCACATGGATAAAGGGAATCTGGTTCATATCCGGGTTTTTGCGCAGTGCCGCTTTTTCCACCAGGTTTTCACAGGTGACAATGACATGCCTGGATGCCTTGACCTGTTCCACGTCTGCAAAGGCCAGGCCTTTTATGCTGCAGGTTCCCATGGCATCCGCCTTCTGCACATGGATGATGGTGACATCCGGGGTGATGGCCGGCACAGCCACCACTTTTTTGGCATTGCCCCAGTCCCCGAAGGGGTTGTCCACCACTGCCAGTTTTCTGTCCACAATTTTGGGGTCGGACCGGCGCAGGGATTCGGAAAATCCCCATGTTGACACAATATTAGATCCCAGACCGGAAAGGGTGGGCAGAAACGGCACACCCATGGCCCCGGCCATGAACCGCAGGCTCATCATGTAATTGGAATAATCTTCAAATAAAATGTCATTGTTCTGGATGGCTCTGGCAAACCGGATACAGGTGGGGGCGGCTTTTCCGTTTCCCCCATAGGCGATTTCCAGCTTTGAGATGCATCCTGCGCCGATGAGTTCATCTAAGCCCGTACCGTTGGAGTGGGCATATAAATGCAGGTCCGTTATTTTCTGGCGTATGATTTCATACACTGCTGCCATGGGGTTCCGGTTCAACGTAAACCCGCCGATGGAAATATGGGCCCCTTTTTTCACATAACGGCTGACCGCTTCCCTGAGCGGCATTGTTTTGTCTGTGTCCTTGTTCATTTTACCTGCCTGATGTCCTGTATATGCGGTGTTTTCTGTTTGTCTCTTGATTTTTGTAATTATCACTATTGAACATGCCGGGGTACAGGATAAAATTTCTGAAGGCCCACGGCAGTTATCAGCATTATAGAACCTGCTGCTTCCATCCAGAAAGATGTCCAGAGCAGACCGATGGCTGCCAGCCAGAAAAGTGCGGTTTCCACAAGGGTGGCCCTTCTTATGAAATACCGCTCCAGTGCCGATGCAAAGGCAACAAGACCAAGGGTGGTGGTTATCATGGTGAGGATCACTTCCCAGTGCAGCAGTTCATAATTTTCTCCCATTCCCAGAAGGGGTCTGTATGCCATGACAAGGGGGATGATGTAAAGTCCTTTTGCCAGTTTCCACGAGGTAAATGCGGTGCGCATGGGATTGGCCTTTGCAATGGCTGCCCCGGCGAAACTGGCAAGGCTCACCGGCGGGGTGACATTGGAGTCCTGGGAATACCAGAAAACAATCATATGGGCCACCATGATGGGCACCCCCATATCCATGAGGGCAGGCCCTGCCAGGGTGGCCAGAACAATGTAACTGGCAGTGACAGGCAGCCCCATCCCCAGCACCAGGGATGCACCTGCAATGAGAAGAATGGCCAGCGCTTTTATCCCGAAACTCAACTCCAGCACCAGGCTGGAAAATTTCAGACCCATGCCCGTGAGACTGACCATGCCCACGATGATGCCGGCAGCAGCACAGGCCACCGATACCATGACCGCATTTTTTGCCCCGTTTTCAAGGGCTTTGACCAGCAGTCTCACCTCTTTTGACACAAATCCGAAAATACCGGTTTCTTTGGGGCGATCCAGTACCCAGCGGATAAAATTCACAAGGATGCTGATAAAAAGGGTACTGACAACAGCAATGAATCCGGCCATCATGGGAGAGTAGTTGGACACCAGCACATAAACCAGTATCAGCACAGGGACAATAAAATGCAGACCGTTTTTAATCACCCTGGTGAGTTTTGGCAGGCTTTCTTTTGGCTGGCCTTTCAACCCGAATTTTTTGGCTTCATAATGCACAAATACCAGCACCGTGATATAATACATGACAGCAGGTACCAGGGCCACTTTAATAATTGTCAGGTAACTGGTGTTGGTGAATTCCGCCATTAAAAATGCGCCGGCCCCCATGATGGGCGGCATGAGCTGGCCCCCGGTGGAAGCGGCCGCTTCAATGGCCCCGGCCATATGGGGGCGGTACCCCACCTTTTTCATCATGGGGATGGTAAAAGATCCGGTGGCCGCCACATTGCCCACCGCAGATCCGGACACCGATCCCATGAATCCGGATGCCACCACAGAGGCTTTGGCAGGCCCGCCTGAAAACCGGCCGGTCAGGGCATAGGCCATGTCAATGAAAAAGGCTCCGCCGCCGGTGGTTTCCAGGATGGCGCCGAACAGCACAAACACAAACACAAAAGTGGCAGCCACCCCGATGGGCAGGCCGAAAATTCCTTCCGTGGTGAGCCACAAAGTGGTGGCGATGCGTTCAACGCTGTACCCTTTGTGGATGATCAGTTCAGGCATATAGGGTCCGTAAAGTGCATAACAGATACTGACGGCACAGATGGCGGTCATGAAAAACCCGATGACCCGGCGGCAGGCTTCCAGCACCAGCAGAACCCCCATGATGCTGACAACCCGGTCCTGTAGCAGCCAGTCCCCCTGGCGGTCAAAAATAGCAGACAGGTTGCTGCAGATATAATAGGTGCAGTATACAGACAGTCCCGCAAGAACCCAGTCCAGAACAACCCAAAAGGAAAGCTTGTTTTTTTTCAGGCCTGGAAAAGCGGGTTTGAGCAGAAAAGCCAGGCTCAAAATGGCGCCCAGGTGGATGGATCGCTGGACCAAAGCTGTCAAGGCGATCACCCCGGCGGTATATAACTGGTACAGGCTCAGGCTGACCGCAATCACCATGACCACCCAGGCGGTTGCTTTCATCAGGGTATTTGTATCTGCAGGGACGTTTTTCTCTTTATGATTTGCATTTTTTTCTGGCATGCCGGTTTCAGTCATTGATTTCCCTCTGGGGTTGTGTTTCAGGCCATGGATCGATCTGCCAGAATCCATTGAAACACCGCATTTTATGGAATACCTTTACAGGCCGTCCGGAAAACCGCACTGACTTATGGGATAGGTTTTCTGACAGATTGAACCGCCTGCCCCGCCAGATAATGGTATGGTCCACCCCCGGACTTCCCACCCGCAAAACAAACTTCCCCACCGGCAGGTGCATATCCACAATGGATTCATATTTCCCCTTTTTCACCATCCGGCCTGCGCCGGGCATTTTTCCCATGCCGGCACCGAATTTTTCATACCGTTCCTCTTCAATGAAGATGGCACCGGTTTTATCCATACTGTGGGTTTCCCATATGGGGGCATGTTCCACTGAATGATAATAATGCAGGGTGAAAAGTTCTCCGGGTTCCATGGGCAATACCAGAACAGGGGTATTGTCGTCCACCAGAGTGACATGCAGGGCCAGCCCCGCCGGAAACAGCCAGACAGCCGGAACAAGCAGCAGGACCAGGCCAGGCAGTCCCACAGTAAGAATGAAACCCGGCCTGGTCATTTTATCAATCTTTCTTTTGCATACTTTTTCAGGGTATCAGCTTTTCAGGTACACCGAACCCTTCTTCTTCCAGATATTTAATGGTACCCGGATGCAGTGGAATAGGCGAATATTTTACCGAGTTTTCAGGAATGGTGTATGCTGCAGTCGGGTGAATTTTCTTCATATAATCATTATTTTCAAACAGGGATTTTGCCAGTTTATATACCAGGTCTGTTTCAAGGGATGTCTGGCAGATTATCACATTCCACACGCCAATGGTGGGGACATCTTCATCAACCCCGCGGTATACCCCGCCGGACAGATCCACAGCTGCATAGGTCTCTTCAGCCGCCAGAATTTTTTGCGTCTGTTCCGGTGTAAAGGACAGGATCCTGATGTCATGGGTGGTGGCCAGATCCAGAATGGAACTGGTACCCGGTCCCACACACCAGACTCCCACGTCAATGGTGCCGTCCCGAAGGGCATTGGCACTTTCAGTAAAGGACAGACGGCTGTCTTTGTATGAATCCAGGGGAATGTCCAGCGCTTTTAACACCGCTTCTGCCATGAAGTTTGTGCCGCTGCCAGGACTGCCGGTGCTGATATTTCTGCCCCTGACCTGTTCGATATTGGTAATGCCGCTTTTTTTCAGGGTAACCACCTGGAGCAGGTTGGGATACATGGTGGCCATGGACAGCACATTCTGTTTTTTGTCCTTGAATGCATCAGTGCCGTTGTAGGCTGCCATGGCAACATCACCCATGACCAGTCCGATGACGGTTTCTCCCTTGTTGGCCAGTTTGATGTTTTCAACACTGGCCCCGGTAACTTCTGCCACCGCTTTTACGCCGTCCACATTTTTGGACCAGATTTCAGCCACACCGCCGCCGTACGGATAATAAATCCCGCCTGTACCACCTGTGCCGATGCCGATAAAGGTTGTTTTGGCCACCGCATTCCCTGCGAAAAACAAAGCGGTACACACAATGAAAACCATGATCTGTATTTTCTTCATGGGACACATCTCCTTTTATGAATTAGGCAAACCTGCTTGATGAAAAAACATGCATCTCCTACGAAACCGCGAGATCCGGCTGCTCTATACCATCACCTCCTTTTTTTTCCTGTTGAAGAATTCTACTGATACCGGTTCTGCCGTCTGTTCAAGATAAGCTATAGCACAATACCAATCTTTGTGCCAAGAAAGAAAGTCAGGTGCAAAAATGTTTATCCTTGTTTGCTGCAGTGCATGATTTCTTCGAAGCTGATCGGTTCACCATATTTTTATGGTTTTTTTCCATGGGGTTTGGTAATTTACGGGTAAACTTATAGTCTAGGGATTACCCATGCATGAAAAAACAGACAAACCTGTTCTGGTAACCGGTGCCACAGGATATGTAGCCGGCCGGCTGATCCCCCTGTTGCTGGATGCCGGCTACAGGGTCAGGGCCATGGGAAGAACCATTGAAAAAATGGCCGGCCGGCCCTGGGCCAAAGATGCCAAGGTGGAACTGGTCACAGGGGATATCATGGACACAGGTTCTCTGCAGAAGGCTGTGGCCGGGTGCGGCACCATTTATTACCTGGTACATTCCATGATCTCCCGGAAAGGTGCCTACCGGGATGCGGATAAAACCGGGGCCGCCAACATGGTGCGGGCCGCTGCAGACCAGGGGGCCGAACATATCATCTATCTGGGGGGCCTGGGGGATATCCATCATAAAAATATCAGTAAACACCTGGTGTCCAGAAACGAGGTGGGAAATATCCTGCAGAGCGGGCCTGTGCCGGGCACCGTGCTCCGGGCCGCCATGATCCTGGGATCCGGCAGCGCCAGTTTTGAAATTCTGCGGTATCTGGCGGAAAGGCTGCCGGTCATGATCACCCCGAAATGGGTGCACATGCCCACCCAGCCCATTGCCATCACCAATGTGCTGGGGTATTTGAAAGGCTGTCTGGAACATCCGGAAACCAGGGGGCAGACCTTTGATATCGGGGGGCCGGATATCGTGTCCTATAAAGATCTGTTCGCCATCTTCGCCCGGCAGGCAGACCTGCCTGCGCCGGTGCTGTTACCGGTGCCTTTGCTGACCCCCCGGTTGTCTTCTTTGTGGATTCACCTGGTGACCCCGGTGCCGGCAGCCATTGCCAGACCCCTGGCCGAAGGATTGAGCCTGCCCACGGTGTGCACGGAGAACCGCATCACAAAAATCATTCCCCAGAACCTGCTCACCTGTGACCAGGCCATTTCCCGGGCCCTGGACCGGATCAGACAGGAACAGGTGGATACCTGCTGGGCCGATGCTGGAACGCTTTTATATCCGGAGTGGACCCATTGCGGGGACTCCGACTATTCCGGCGGGACCATCCTCAAGTGCGGATACAAAGCAGATGTCCGGGCAAGCAACCGGGAACTGTGGCCGGCAGTGGAACAGATCGGCGGGATTACCGGTTATTACAGTGCCGATCTGTTGTGGAAAATCCGCGGCATAATGGATGTGTTTTCCGGCGGGGTGGGACTTCAGCGGGGCAGGCGGTCAAAACACCATCTCCAGGTGGGAGATGCCCTTGATTTCTGGCGGGTGCTGGAAGTGGAAAAACCCCACCGCCTCCTGCTGGTGGCGGAAATGAAAATGCCGGGCCAGGCCCTTCTGGAAATCTTCATCACCCAAAAGGACCAGAACCGTTGTGAACTGACGTTGTTGTCCCGGTTTCTGCCCAAAGGCATTTTGGGCATTGCCTACTGGTATGCGCTGTATCCGTTTCACCAGTTTGTCTTTTCCCGGATGCTGGCAGGCATGGCAAAGGCTGCCGGAAAAACCCTTTTAACCCCTCCCATACGGTTTACCCCCAAAATCACCAATGCCTGTTCTTTTCCCCCGGCACAATGAACCTGACAACCCTGCTTGACACTACATGGAGTTGAAATGACCGACACAGAACAACCTGAGTACAAACTGACATTAAGAAATCTGAAAAAACAGGATTATCCCCATATAAAACGCATCATGGACCTGGTGTACGCCGGCATGGGCGGGGCCTGGACCCATGAAGAATTCGCCGTATTGATCGGCCAGTTTCCCGAAGGCCAGATCTGCATCGAAGACAAAGGCAAAGTGATTGCCGCAGCCCTTGCCATCATCGTCAATGCCCAAGAATTTGAAAAACGCAAACACACCTATGAAGATGTGGTGACCGGCGGGGAGATGACCAGCCATGATCCGGAAGGAGATGCCCTGTACGGGGTGGATATCTTTGTGGATCCGGAGTACCGGGGCCTGCGACTGGGCCGGCGGCTGTATGACGCCCGAAAAGAGCTGTGCGAGACCCTGAACCTGAAAAGCATTATTTTCGGCGGCCGGATTCCGGGATACGGCAAATACGCCAAAGAGCTTACCCCGGCCCAATATATCCAGAAAGTCAAAGCCACCGAGATTTATGACCCGGTGCTCACTTTCCAGCTGTCCAATGACTTTCATATCAAAAAGATCCTGAAAAACTACATCCCTGAAGATACCCAGTCCGATGCCTATGGCGTGCTCATGGAATGGAACAATATTTATTATGAAAAAAAACAGGTGCTGTTCGGGGGGCGCAAGGCCTATCCCCGCATCGGCATTGTCCAGTGGCAGATGCGGTCCTTCAACAACCTGGAAGAATTTCTGCACCAGGTGGATTTTTTCGTGGATGCCATGGCGGGGTACAATTCAGATCTCATCGTGTTCCCGGAACTGCTCAATGCGCCCCTGCTGAAAAATTACAACCAGGAAAACCCGGCTGAAGCCATGCGGTCTTTGTGTGAATACACAGAAGACATCAGGGCAGCATTCGTGAACCTGGCCATCTCCCATAACATCAATATCGTTGCAGGCAGCCTGCCGCAGCTTCGGGATGACCATCTGTACAACGTGACCTTTTTATGCCGGAGAGACGGCACCTGGGACGTCCAGGACAAGCTGCACATCACCCCGGATGAGGCCCAGTACTGGGGATTTCAGGGCGGCAGCTCCCTGCGGGTATTTGACACGGATATCGGCAAAATCGGTATCCTGGTATGTTATGATGTGGAATTTCCCGAACTGTCACGGTATCTTGCCGACAAAGGCATGACCCTTTTGTGCGTGCCTTACTGGACCGACACCAAAAATGCCTATCTGCGGGTACGGCGCTGCGCCCAGGCCCGGGCCATTGAAAACGAGTGTTATGTGGCCATATCCGGCAGCGTGGGCAACCTGCCCAAGGTGGAAAACATGGATATCCAGTATTCTCAATCCGCTATTTTCACCCCCTCTGATTTTGCCTTTCCCCATGATGCCATTGCTGCGGAAGCCACCCCCAACACCGAGATGACCCTGATGGTGGACCTGGATCTGGACCTGTTAAAGGAACTGCGGCAAAAAGGAAGTGTGCGCAACCTGAAAAGCCGGCGAAGAGAACTGTATGAGGTGCTCTGGAAACCGGATCTTGCGCCGGATGGCCGGTAACAACCAGTTGGATTTTATGCTGAATAAATGATATAATAAGGGTATTATGAACGCACCTCTGACCCATAAACAATATCAGCGCCTGATCGCTCCCCGGACCAACGTCATCTGGCATCACAACTGCTGCCCGTGTTCAACCATTTTTATCTGTGCTATTTCAAAGATGTCGATATGACGCAGACAGTCGCATATTTGGGCAAATCACCGGATAATGACGAAATCTGTCAATTCCTGACACGTGAGGCCCTGTCATAAAACCGCTGTTTCGTATTCCCATACACCAGCAAAGATGATATGTTTTTTTAAATTTTTAAAGTAATCACCCATGAGATGCCGGATACAAAATACAGGATGTCATCATGTCGAAAAAGCCCTCATATGAAGAGCTGAAAAAAAAAGTTCAAGAATTGACACAGGAACTTCATCTCCTTCAAACCCAAAAAGCTGAAGCTGAGACCGCCCTTCGAAAGAGCAAGGACCGCTATGAAAGAATGCTGGCGGTGGTGCCGGATATGATATCCATTCATGATCCCGACATGAATATACTTTACAGCAACTGGCAGGGATTCGCAGCAGTGCCAAAAGAAAAACAGGTGCTTAAGACCAAATGCTACAGAACCTACCGGGATTTTGACGACATCTGTCCTGACTGCGAGGCAAAAACCGTTCTGAAGACCGGTCAGCCTTTTCAAAAAGAGATCAGGCTGCAGGATGGCACATGGGTTGACCTGCGGGTGATTCCGATCCTGGACAATGACCACCGAATCGACATGTTCATGGAATGGGTAAGGGACATCACTGAACGCAAACAGTCGGAAATGGATTTACGGTCCCAGAAAAGGCTGCTGGAAGGGGTTCTTGATTCCATCAAAGATGTCATAGGGGTCCAGCTTCCCGATCACACCATGGTGCACTATAACCGTGCCGGATATGACCTCCTCGGCTTGACCGAAGACCAGGTCCGGGGGAAAAAATGTTATGAATTGCTGGGCAGCTCCGCTCCCTGTGATTGTTGTGCCACTTCCAGGGCATATATCACCAAAAGGATGGAGACAGTAGAAAAATTCATTCCTGAGCTGGGCCGACATTTTTTGTGTACCAGCAATCCGGTGCTGGATGATAAGGGAAATATCAAACTGATCATAGAACAGTTGACAGATATTACCGAAAAGAAGAAAATTGATGAAAAACTCCACCAGGCCCAGAAAATGGAATCCATAGGCTCTCTGGCCGGGGGTATTGCCCATGACTTCAACAATATTCTGTTTCCTATAATTGGCCTGTCGGAAATGATGCTGAATGATTTTCCTTCCGGCAGCCTGGAACATCAAAACATTCGGGAGATATTCAAGGCCGGCACCAGGGGCAGAGAACTGGTCCAGCAGATCCTGTCTTTCAGCCGGCAGTCCGAACATCAGCCGTTACCGGTTCATATCCAGAAAATACTCAAAGAGGTGTTAAAGCTCTGCCGCGCCACCATTCCGGCGGATATCCCCATTATACCGGATATCCGGAACGACTGCGGTTCGGTCATGGCAGATCCTACCCAGATCCACCAGATCGCCATGAACCTGATCACCAATGCCTTTCATGCCGTCCAACCCGCTGGGGGGATCATAAAAGTACAGTTGAAGGAGATCGATTTCAGCCGCGAGGATGATCCGGCTGTTCAGCTTGCACCCGGCCGGTATGCGGTTCTCACGGTAACCGATACCGGCACCGGCATTGACCCTGCTGTCATGAACAAGATCTTTGATCCCTATTTTACCACCAAGGAAAAAGGAAAGGGAACCGGCCTGGGTCTGGCAACGGTGTACGGCATTGTCAAAGCCCATGGAGGGGATATAAGGGTGTACAGTGAAGTGGGAAATGGGTCTTTCTTTCATGTCTATCTGCCGGTGATGGAGAAATCGGCGGATGCTGCTCCTGAAAAACAGCAGCAGCCCCTTCCCACAGGTACGGAACATATTCTGCTGGTGGATGATGAAGCACCGATTGTTCACCTGGAAAAACAATTGCTGGAACGGCTGGGATATAGCATTACCAGTTTTTCCAGCAGCATGGATGCACTTGCAGCCTTTAAAACAGATCCATATCAGTTTGATCTGGTCATCACCGACATGCACATGCCTCAGGTGACCGGCATGCAGCTTGCGGAAAAAATGAACGCTGTCAGACCGGATCTTCCCGTCATTCTATGCACCGGATTCAGCGAAAGGATCAACAAAGAAAATGCTGCGGCCTCAGGCATAAGGGGACTTTTGATGAAACCGTTGGTGATGAGAGATCTTGCCGAAAAAATCCGGGAGATATTGGACTAAAAATGAATAAAGGGAGCCTTATGGCCGGGAAACCCTCATACGAGGCACTTGAAAAACGGATTCAGGAACTTGAAAAAACCCTGGAAACATATCGGCTGTCACAAGAACCGATGCCGAATCTGGCTGATATGGTTGATATGAACAGGAGTGAAGAGCGATACCGCTCCCTGATAGATTTTTCACCATTACCTTTTCTGGTGACCCAGGAAGAGAAAATCGTCTTTGTGAACCCTGCTGTGATGCGGCTGTTTAATGTCAAAGATAAAAGCAAGATAATCGGCAGCAGTCCGGATGACTGGATTCACCCGGATCTTAAAAAAAAGGCGCTCCAAAGACGCAGGCTGGTTATGGAAAAAGACACGCCGGTTGACCCTGTTGAACTGTGTCTTATTCAACAGGACGGCACAACAATTTCCGTGCTGGCCAACACAGTCCAAATCAACCATCAGGGAGCACCTGCTCTCTTGTCCGTCTTTCAGGATATCACCGAACAGAAAAAAGCAGAAAAAAATCTTGATGACATCATCGAACACCTGCCGGTTGGTATTGGTATACTCGACAGCCAGGGCAATATTTTACGGCTCAATCAGCGATTCAAAGAAATGTTCGGATACACGGAAAACGATATTTCCTCAGTCGAAAACTGGGCTGCCAGTGCATACCCGGACAAAGATTACAGGGAAAAAACTTTAGCTGTCTGGAACCAGTATTTGAGCAAGGCCTTTGAAACCGGATTGAACACACCACCCATGGATGTTGAGATCACCTGCAAGGACAAAACAACGAAAAATATCCTCATCTCCTTACAGCCGGGAAACAATCAGCACTTGACCACATTTGTCGATATCACCGAGCAGAAAAAGGCCGAAGCGGAGCGGACAAGGCTTATGTCTGCTGTGGAACAGGCTGCTGAAATGTTTGTGATTACAGATACTGACGGTATCATCCAGTATGTCAATCCCGCGTTTGAGCAAATTACGGGATACACGGTCAAAGAAGCGATCGGATCCAACCCGCGCATTCTCAAAAGCGGCCGACAGGACCCCGCCTTTTACCGCCGTTTATGGCATACCATCCTGTCAGGCAGTTCCTGGCAGGGCCGGATGACCAACAAAAAGAAAGACGGTTCTTTTTATATTGAAGAGATGGTCATCTCACCCGTGTTTGACCCTGAAGGTGAAATCGCAAACTTTGTGGCAGTCAAAAGAGATCTCACCAGTACCATAAAAATGCAAGAAACACTTCATCAGGTTCAGAAAATGGAATCCATCGGCTCCCTGGCCGGCGGCATTGCCCATGACTTCAACAATATTCTGTTTCCCATAGTGGGGCTGTCGGAAATGATGCTGGATGATTTTCCCCCGGAAAGCATGGAACGTCAAAACATTCAGGAGATCTTGAATGCCGGCACCAGGGGCAGAGAACTGGTCCAGCAGATCCTGTCTTTCAGCCGGCAGTCGGAACACCAGCCGATACCGGTGCATATCCAGAAAATACTCAAAGAAGTGCTGAAACTCTGCCGGGCCACCATTCCGGCGGATATCACAATTACAAAGGATATCCAGACCGACTGCGGCTCTGTCATGGCAGACCCCACCCAGATCCATCAGATCGCCATGAACCTTATCACCAATGCCTATCATGCGGTGGAAACAGCCGGCGGCACCATATCGCTTCAGCTTACGGAAATGGGTGTTAATCAAACGGATGACCCCGTTGAAGACCTGACCCCGGGCCGGTATGCCATGCTGTCTGTTTCCGATACCGGCACAGGTATCGATCCTGCCGTTATCAGCAAAATCTTTGATCCGTATTTTACAACAAAGGAAAAAGGAAGGGGAACCGGCCTGGGTCTTGCAACGGTATACGGTATCGTGAAATCCTATGGCGGTGAAATCAGGGTATTCAGTGACTTCGGCAAAGGCACAACCTTTCATGTTTATCTGCCCCTGCTGGAAAAAGCACAAGAACCTGAAACTAAAAAAGAAACATCCCCGCTCCCCACAGGCACGGAACATATCCTGCTGGTGGATGATGAAAAACCCATTGTTCACCTGGAAAAACAGATGCTGGAACGACTGGGATACCAGACCACCTGTTTCACCAGCAGCAGAGATGCCCTGGCTGCATTTCAAGCAGATCCATCACACTTTGACCTGGTCATAACAGATATGAACATGCCGCATATAACCGGCATGCAGCTTGCCAAAGAGCTGATTGCGGCCAGATCCGATATTTGTATCATCATCTGCACAGGATTCAGTGAAAGAATTAACAAAGAAAAAGCGGCTGATATCGGTATCAGAGGATTTTTGATGAAACCGGTTATCAGATCCAAACTGGCTGCAATGGTCAGGCAGGTGCTGGATGGCACAAAATAATTTTTATGTATATCCAGACAGTTAAAAACTGCTGTTTTTCAACTGTCCTTGAAAACAAAGGAAATGCAGGAAAATGAACAGAACCCAGGAAAAATGGTTTGATCGTTTACGGGAAATGGCTGAACAGGTTGTCAAAGACCAATCAATTGACGTCAAAAAAATCGATCCGGCAGATATCACAAAACTGATCAATGACATCCAGGTATTTCAGGTGGAACTGGAAATACAAAACGATGAGCTGAGAACATCGCTGGATGAACTGGAAAAATCCCGCACCCGGTTTTCACGGCTTTTTGATATGGCCCCTGCCGGCTATATCATCCTTGATGCATCCGGTATTATTCTTGATATAAACCAGACCATGGTGGATATGCTTCACAAGCACCGGGATGACCTGATGCGAAAACCGTTCTCCCGGTTCATTGCACCAGATGACCAGGGCATTTTTCTGGCACGATTCACCGCCTTTTATAAAAATCCGGCAGACAAAACCATGGAAATAAGACTCCTCAATGCCAGCAGTACCATGTTTCACGCCAGGCTTGAGGGCAGGTTTATTCCTTTGGAAACATATCCGGGAAAACCTGATATTGATCAGTTCTGCCTCATTGTCACCGATATCACTGAAACCAAAAAAGCGGAAAATGAACTGAAAAGCTACGCACACATGCTCAATGAACGGAACAAGGAGCTGCACTGCCTGTACAGCATTTCCAGATTGATCAGTGATCCGGCCAATTCAATGGATGATATCTTTTATGAAACCATAACCATTCTGGCCAATGCGGTGCAGTATCCTGACAAGGCATGCGGACGGATAACATACAAAGATCGGGAATATGCCACCCAAAATTTCACTGAGACGGAATGGAAAAAGGCTTCCGATATCGGGGTAAATGATGAAATCATCGGCTGTGTGGAAATTTATTATCTAGAAAAAATGCCCGTCATCCATAACTCCCCTTTTCTTCCAGAAGAGGAGGCCTTGATCAATTCTGTTGCCATGAGACTGGGACAAGCCATTGCACGCAAACAGGCGGAAAACAAACTGCATGAACAAAAAAAGCGGCTGGAAGGCATTATTGAAGGCACCAACGTCGGCACGTGGGAATGGAATGTCCAGACCGGTGAAACCCTTTTCAATGACAAATGGGCCCAGATCATTGGATACGACCTGGAGGAACTGGAACCAGTCACTATTAAAACCTGGGAGAAATTTGCCCATCCTGAAGATTTCAAAAACTCCCGAGAACTGCTGAAACTGCATTTTGCAGGAGAACTGCCCTATTACGACTGTGAGTGCCGGATGAAGCATAAAGACGGCCACTGGGTGGAGGTACATGACCGCGGCAAAGTTATCACCTGGACTTCTGACGGCCGCCCCCTGATGATGTTCGGCACCCACCAGGATATCACACAGCGCAAGCAGGCCGAACAACATGAAAAACAAACCAGACGATATCTGGAAGCCATTCTTCAGACCACGGCGGATGGTTTCTGGGTGCTTGACATGCGGGGAATACTTATTGATGTCAATGATGCATATTGCAGGATGACCGGATATAAAAAAGATCAACTCATTGGCATGTCCATAGGTGATCTGGATAATATTGAATCACTGAAGGAAACAGCCTCCCGTATTGAACGGATTGTTGCCACTGGCTCCGAGTTCTTCGAGACCCGGCAGCGGCGCAGGGACGGCAGGGTATTTCCCGTGGAAGTGTCCGTCACCTGGCTGCCCATAAACGGGGGCCGGCTTGTCTGCTTCGGCCGGAACATAACGGAGCGTAAACAGGCAGAAACCAGAATCCTCCACCTGGAAAAGGCGGAAAGCCTGGGAAGAATGGCCGGGGCAGTGGCCCATCACTATAACAACCTGCTCACGGTTGTTATGGGAAACCTGGACATGGCACTGATAGATCTGCCGGAAGACTGTGAACCTGCAGCAAGCCTGACCCAGGCAATGGAAGCGGCCCGCCGCGCTTCAAAACTGGGCAGCATGATGCTGGCCTACCTGGGACAGACAAATGCCCGCCGGAAGCGGCTGGACTTGTCCCGAACATGCAAAGGATTTCTACCGGCAATTCAGGAAGAAATGCCCGCACACATTACCCTGGAGGCGGATCTGCAGAAAACAGGGTTGACAGTCAGAGCCAATGCCCGGCAGATTCAGCAGATCCTGGAATGTCTCATCACCAACGCATGGGAGGCCATGGATACCCATCCAGACAGTGTTTTTCTGGATGTCCGCAGAGTTTCTTCCTCAGAGATTGCCACAGCCCATCGGTATCCCATGGATTTTCAGCCGTGCAAAACAGACTACGCCTCTATAGAAGTAACAGATTCCGGGACAGGTATCCCGGAAAATGAAGTTGACAAGATTTTTGAGCCTTTTTATTCTACTAAATTCACCGGCAGGGGGCTGGGTCTGCCGGTTGCCCTGGGCGCTGTAAAAACCCACAACGGCTGTATGACAGTGTCAACCAGACCCGGCAGGGGCACTACCGTCATGGTGTTCCTGCCGGTGACAGACAAAACAGATCAGGTCCTGCCTGATAAAATGAAAACTGAAGAAACATGAAAAACGCATGATCGGTAAACGCATGTATACAGAAACTGAAAAACAACGACATGCTTTTCACACAGATATCCCCCACAGGTCCAAGGTACTGATTGTTGATGATGAT
Organism: Desulfotignum sp.; assembly: GCA_035268565.1. Classification (GTDB taxonomy): domain Bacteria; phylum Desulfobacterota; class Desulfobacteria; order Desulfobacterales; family Desulfobacteraceae; genus Desulfotignum. The sequence continues at coordinate 32,866 of DATFKQ010000129.1, forward strand.
GAGCAGGTATGTAACATTTTGGCCACAGCGTTCGGCCGCATGGGACATACTGCATCCTGTGCAGCGACATTACACAAGGGCCTGGAAAAAATTGTAACCGATACCATTGATGTGGTATTTTTGGATGTGAACCTGCCGGACGGCAATGGGCTTGCAGCCATCAAAACCATACAACAGATGCCGGCTGCGCCTGAAGTCATTATCATCACCGGCAATGAAGATGTGGATGGAGCGGAACTTGCCATGCGGTCCAACGCTTGGGACTATATTGCCAAAAACGAATCCTACAAAAAATTCACTTTTGCCCTGGACCGGGCACTGGCATACCGCAGGCAAAAACGTGTCCCAGCATCAACAACTCCCTTAAAAAGAGAAGGTATTGTCGGCGAAAGCCGTCCTGTCCTGGATTGCCTGGATAAAGTTGCAAATGCGGCAAAACACCATATGCCCGTGCTGGTCACCGGGGAAACCGGGACTGGCAAGGAACTGTTTGCCCGGGCTATTCACGCCAACAGCAGCAGGTCCCGTGCCGCTTTTGTGGTGGTGGATTGTGCGGCCCTGCCCGATCATCTGGTGGAAAGCACATTGTTCGGCCACGTAAAAGGGGCATTTACCGGGGCAGATACCAGCCAGACCGGACTCATAAAAATGGCGGACAAAGGCACCCTGTTTCTGGATGAAGTGGGAGAACTGCCCATGGGCTTACAAAAAACATTTCTGCGGGCCATCCAGGAAAAACAATTCCGGCCCATCGGGGCGTCCCATGAAGTGAAAAGCGATTTTCGCCTGATTTGTGCCACCCACCGCAATCTACAGGATATGGTGAAAGACGGCCGTTTCAGAGAAGATCTGTATTTCAGGCTCTTTTCCATGCATATCCATCTGCCGCCCTTAAAATCCCGCAGCAGTGATGTGCCAGCCCTGGTACATGCCCACCTGTCCCGGAAATATGACGGATCAAAGGGGAAAGGGCTGACCATATCCGAGGATTTTCTGGAGGAACTGAAGAGCTATGACTGGCCGGGAAATATCAGGGAAC
>DATFKQ010000130.1:0-12929 GCA_035268565.1 Desulfotignum sp.
CGCTGATGCCGCTGATACCGCCCCCCACCACCATGATTCTTTCTGTCTGCTGTGTCATGTTGCCTCCCCATCACCCATGCCCACGATTTCTGCGAATTCCGCCTCCTGAAATACTGCCAGGGGCAAAGGGTCTGCATCATCTTTTCCAGGGGTATAGCCGAATGCGGCCTGGACATTCCGGGATACAGATATGAACAGGTCTGCCAGAGGGATATGGCTGGGACAGGCCAGGGTGCACTGACCGCACCCCACACAGGTGGTACCGATATGTGCCATACGGGTCATGTGATAAAAAACAGTGTCAAAAGGCAGGTGCACCTGTCCCCATTTACCGGCCCACTGGTGGTATTGAAACGGCTGGTGCACAAACACATCGGTATTGAATACGCATTCTCTGCAATAACATGCCGGACATACATTCCGGCAGTTATAGCAGTTGATGCAGGCGGTAAAAAACCGGTGCAGTTTTTCCATAGATCCTGTCTGTTCCTGGATCTGTGCATCCATTGCCTGGAAAGCGTTTGCATTTTCAGTCCCAATATTTTGCATCACTGATTTGCGCGTGTCCGGTTTCTGTCCTTCATCAAGCTGCAGCTCTGACAGAAACGCTTCTCCTTTCGGGGTATCAGCCTTTAGATTGATGGTCCGGTCCAGATCTGACCCAAACAACAGAACAGACACATCCGCATTCACAGGCCAGGGGGCATCGCAGACCTGGCAGGCCCGGGCCGGTGTAAACCCGGCAATTGTATTTCCGGGATCAGAATACCGGTTCCGGATCCATTCTTCCTGAGCCACTGGATCTGTTTTCTCTTGTTGGGCAAACCTGTCATAATCCTCCCGGGAAAGGGCCCCAGGACAGTCCATACCCAGAATGATCACCTCATCCCGGCTTGCCTGGCTGAGCTTGGTCAATTCCACAAATGCTTTGATTTCACAGGGCCGCAGCCACACAGCGGTTTTTTTCCCCGAAGGTTTCCAGGTCAAACGGGAGACCATGCGGCCGGTATTGACAAAAAAAGCCGGCCCCAAAGGAACGGTGTGATGCATGTGATCCGGATGGGAAATCAAACAGGGTTTGACTGATGCACCATCTGCAACCTGTGCAGACACAAGCACTGCATCTGCAGCTTTTTTTTCCAGTACCTGAACAAAAAATGCCTGCAGGGTCTGATTAATGGTACGGTCTTTTGTGTGCAAACATGAGATCATGGCATTTCCTTTCACATCACCTGCTGCAGCCTGGTCTGGCAGGGTCCCATTTTCTTTATTTCAGCGGCAAATTCGGTCATGGTCCGGGCGAACTGAATGCCGTCACTGGCACCGATCCAGGTGAGACGCAGCCGCTGTGTTGCAATACCGAACCGGGGAAGAATCTGCTTGAGAAGCTTGATGCGCCGTCTGGCCTTGTAATTGCCGTTCAGATAATGGCAGTCTCCAGGGTGACACCCGGACACCAGAACCGCATCCGCGCCCTCCAGAAAGGCTTTGATCACATACTGGGTGTCCACCATACCGGTGCACATGACCCGCACCAGGCGGACATTGTCCGGGTAGACAAGCCTGGAGGTCCCGGCCAGGTCTGCGGCAGTATAAGTGCACCAGTTGCATACAAACGCGATGAGCACCGGCTCAAATACATCAGGGGCAGCACGCTGTGTGCTGTTTTTACCCGTGACCCGGCTGCCTGTGCCCTCGTTACCCGTTGCCTGGTTGTCCGACACATCGTTGCCCAACGCTTCGTTACGCATGACATCGCTGCTCATGACATCATTTTGCATATTTTTTCTCCCACACTGTCTTTTTGTAAAAACTTTTTGTGCATGACCGCCTCCTGTCAGGGTGCACATGGTACCACGCAGGATACCTGTGCAAAAGCATGTTCACAGATCAGACAGCACACCGCTGATCTCGGCAAACATCTGTTTTTTGGTGAAATGCCGGCTTGCAGCGGCCCCGCTGGGACAAATCCCGGAACAGCTGCCGCACCCCTTGCAGATGGCCTCATTCACCATGGATACCTTCCGCAAATGGTCAAATTCAATCGCAGAATAGGGGCACAGCTCCAGGCACAGCCTGCATCCCACACACAGGTCCGGATCGATACAGGCAACGGTGGGAGAAATTTCCACCTGGCCCCTGGCAGCCAGAGACAGGGCCTTGGCTGCTGCACCTGAAGCCTGGGACACCGTATCCGGAATATCCATGGGTTTCTGGCAGCACCCGCTCAAAAACACCCCGTCAACTGCTGTGTTCACAGGTCCCAGCTTGGGGTGTTCCTCCAGATAAAAACCATCCGCGCCCTGGTTGATTCCCAGGATACGGCCGATAATTTCCGCATCCTGCCGGGCCTGCATTGCCGTGCACAGAATCACCATGTCCACCGGCATGCGGACCACTTCGCCCAGCAGGGTATCTTCAGCAACAGCCACCAGTTTCCCCTGTTCTTCAGGATGCACTGCCCGGTCCGTGATACTGGCCACCTTGCCCCGGATAAAAACAGTGCCTTCTTTCTGGCAGCGGTTGTAAAACTCCTCATACCCTTCCCCGAAACACCGCATGTCAATGTAAAAATCATACACCTGTGTGTCATGACCCACCTTTTCCTTGATAAGATGGGTGTATTTCAGGGCATACATGCAGCACACCCGGGAGCAGTATTCATGGAAATTGACATCCCTGCTGCCCACACAGTGGACAATGGCGACCGAATCAGGGGCACGGGTAAACTGCCGGTCTTTGGAGCGCATCAAAATCTGACCCCCTGTGGGACCGGTGGCATTGCTCAGACGTTCAAATTCCAGGGCCGTGAACACATTGGGATACCGGCCGTACCCGAACCGGGTCATGGCAGAAGGATCCAGGGTATCATATCCTGTGGCCAGAATGATACTGCCCGCCTTTATACTGGAACGCTGCTCTGTCATGGCATGGTCAATGGCACCGGGCTCACACACATCCACGCAGGCCCGGCACTCGCAGCACACCCCGCAGTTGAGGCACCGGCCTGCTTCTGTCAGTGCCATATCCGGTGTCAGGCATGGCTCCACTTCATCAAAGGAACCCACCCTTTGTTCCGGGTCGGTCCAGGTCACCTGCGCCCGGGCCTGGAAAGGCACACCATCCAGAAGCCTGCGGTATGCCGCTGCATCCCTGCTGCTGGATGGGGTATCTGATGTGATCCGGGAATCTGACTGCGCAGCACCCCCGGCCTTTTCCGGGACATCCGGAAGAGCCGACGTATCCGATGGGGCCGGGGGCTCTGCCCTGCCGTGAGATGCTGCTGGGTCACCTTCCGCTGCAGCATCCTGTGTCTGTGCTGCTCTTGAGGCGGCTGTCTGCTGCACATACCAATGGATACGCTCTGCTGCTTTTCGGCCCTGGCCAATGGCCTCCACCACGGTTGCCGGACCCAGTACCAGATCACCCCCGGCAAACACACCGGCTGCACCTGTTTCAAAACTGTCCGGGTCCACCCTCACCCGGTTGCGTGCTGAGATGTCAAGCCCGGGCACCCCGGCCAGACCGAAAACCTCCGGGTACTGGCCGATGGCCGGAATGAAGAAATCACAGGCAATCTTAAATTCAGAATCCGGTATCTGCACCGGACGCTGCCGGCCCGATGCATCCGGGGGCCCCAGTTCATTTTTCACACACACCACCTGTGTCACCCGTCCGTCACGGCTTTTCAGCCCCACAGGATGGGCCAGATCCACAATGGTGACCCCTTCTTCCAAAGCCCCCTCTATCTCTTCTGCATAGGCAGGCATCTGCTTTCTGGTCCGCCGGTACAAAAGGGTCACTTTGCACCCGGGAATTCTTGCTGCACACCGGGCCGCATCCACCGCCACATTGCCGCCCCCCACCACAACGGCACGGCCCTGGCACCCGGTTTCCTGTCCCGAGTTGATCTGTTTTAAAAAGGTTACCGCATCCATGATCCCTTTCAGGCTGTCTTCTCCAGCGAGCCCCAGCTTCAGCGAGCGGTGTGCACCCATGGCCAGGTATATGGCGGCAAATCCCTGGTTCTTCAGGCCGGGGATATCCATATCTTTTCCCAGACAGGCATTGGTTTCCAGGGTAATCCCATGATCCAGGATATATGCAATCTCTTTGTCCAGCACCTTTCTGGGCAGGCGGTAAGCAGGAATACCGGTCCTGAGCATGCCCCCGGCCTGGTTTGATGCCTCAAACACTGTAACCTGATACCCGCTGCGCCGCATAAACCAGGCAGCTGTCAGGCCGGCGGGACCAGACCCGATCACGGCAATTCTTTCTTTTCTTTCCTGAATATCGGGCACAACCCACCGGCTTTCCCCTGCCATGTCAGCGGCAAACCGCTTGAGCCGGCGGATGGCAACAGGCCCGTCTTTTTCCCCTCTTGTGCAGGCCTTTTCACAGGGATGGGGGCATACCCGGCCCAGCACTCCTGGAAACGGGGCTTTTTCCATGATCAATGCCAGGGCCCGGTCATATTTTTCCTGTCCCACCATCTGGACATAGCCCTGGACATTGATACCGGCCGGGCAGGTTTGGGTACAGGGGGCCGGCCCCTGTTTTTCAATCTGAAAGGTAATGGGAATGGCCTGGGGAAAACTTCTGCCGATGGCTTTGCGGTCTGCCATGCCCATGTCCCAGGCATTGGGAATGGATACCGGACACACCGCGGCGCATTCACCGCACCCGGTGCACAGATCCGCGTTGATATATCTGGGTTTTTTTGTGATCTCCAGGGTATAGTTGCCCACAAATCCGGAAACATGTGTCACCCGGCTGAAGGTGAGCAGATCGATGTTGGCATTCTGTGCCACCTCCACCATCTTCGGGGTCCCGATGCAGGCGGCACAGTCCAGGGTGGGAAAGGTTTTGTCAAACTGAAGCATGTGCCCGCCAATAGTGCTGTCTTTTTCAATAAGGTGCACATGCCGGCCGGCATTGCCGATATCTATGGCTGCCTGCATTCCGGCGATCCCGCCGCCGATAATGGCCACATCCGGATGTACCGGAGAAAGCCCGGGAATAAGCGGCTGATGAAAGCACACCCGGCTGACGGCAGCCGCCACCAGATGCCGGGCCTTGCGGGTGGCACGTTCCCTGTCTTCTGTCACCCAGGACACCTGTTCACGCACCGAAGCCATATGAAAAAAATAGGGATTGAGCCCTGACCTGCGGCAGGTTTCCATAAAGGTCTTCCCGTGCAGTCTCGGGGAGCACGATGCCACCACCACCCGGTTGAGATTGTGTTTCTGAATATCAGATGCAATCATGTTCTGGCCGGGTTCAGAACACATGAATTTATAATCTTTTGACACCTTAACATGTTTCAGGGATCCGGCCCAGCTGCTTACATCTGCCACATCAACCCTGCCTGCGATATTGACCCCGCAATGACAGATATACACCCCCAGGCGCAGCCCTGTGTCTTCACCCATGACTTTTCCCTTGTGTGATATTGGTGTTGTCGGTTTCATTTGCCCCTGTATCCCTGTCTGCCGGGGGCAGTTTAATGGCAAAACAGGTCCTTTGCCCTGGTTCACTTTCCACAGTGATTGTCCCTTTATGGTGTTCAATAATTCCGTACACCGTGGACAATCCTAAACCTACGCCGTGGCCGTCTTTTTTGGTGGTGAAAAACGGTTCAAAAATATAGGGCAGGTCAGTGGAGGAAATGCCTTTGCCGTTATCTGCGACCCTGATATGCACCAGTTCTTCTGCAGGATCAAAATACCCGTCCACCTGAATACGGCCGCAGCTTTGGGACGATTTTTCCGGCCCGGGCCTGAGGTCAGAAGCACCTTGCGTATCAGAAGCTGTGTTTCCGACAGCAGGCCCGGGCATATCAGCAACACCGCCTTCCGCATCCAATGCATCAATGGCATTGAAAATCAGGTTGATCAGGCATTGCTGGAGCTGGTTAAAATCCCCAAGAACTTTGGGGGTATCGGCAGCACAGGATTTTTCCAGGATGATATTGGAAAGTTCCAGTTTATGACTGCACAGCAAAAGGCTGTAGTCGATCAGCTCGCAGATATCCACAGGAACGGATGCCAGCTGTGATTTTCTGGAAAACTGCAGCAGTCCGGAGACAAGATCTGAGCAGCGCTGTGTTTCCTTTTCAATGATGGCAAGATAGGAGGAGAACCGTTTTTTTTTGGATTCATCCCAGTCCGGCTGGCCTGCCAGGCGGACCATCAGGCGGATATAGTTTAAAATTCCGGAAAGGGGGTTGTTGATCTCATGTACCATACTGGCTGCCAGCCGGCCCAGGGACATCATTTTTTCCTGGTGCAGGATTTTTTCCTGGTTCAAAACGGTCTGTTCCAGCAGCCGGGTGTAATCCGCCAGCTCCTGTCTGTCTCTGTACCGCTGCATGGCCCGTTTCAGGGCCAGATGAAGCGTGGCATCATCTACCGGCTTGGTGATAAAATCCGATGCATCGTGCTGCAGGGCGGTGACCGCTTTTTTTATGTCGGCAAACCCGGTGGTGATGATCACCTGGGTTTCCGGCCGGATCTGTTTGGCTTTTTCCAGGACTGCAAGCCCGCTCATGCCGGGCATTTTAATATCGGTTATCAGAATCTGGGGGGAATACCGGGTGAGGGCTTTCAGGCCGGCAGTCCCATCAGGGGCACTGATGGTCTGGTATCCCGCATCTTCAAGACTCAGGGCCATAACTTCCCGGACGTCCTGTTCATCATCGATGATCAGAATTTTCCAATGGGTGCCGGCATCTTTAGTCGCGGCATCTTTGTGTCCGGCACTGGACAGCGGTTTGCAGGGCTTTGACATGCACCACCTCCCCTCGTATGTCATAAGTAACAGCAAACACCATGCCAGCAGCCGTAAAAACCGCCGACCTTCCTGCAGTCCCCTAACCATGCCGGATTGCAATCCCGTGCAGACGACGTTCCTGGCGGATGCAAATCAAAAGCGATACTTTTTGTCGCAGGTTTGCATCCCTTTGAACAGGTTTTTCATTGCCTGTGCCCGGGTCCTGAGAATAACCATCTGTATTTTCAATACAATAATATGTATATCCAAAAAAGAATATATGCTGGCACATGCCTTGCTATCTACCCTGACAAACGGGTAACCACCCGGAGCCGGCACCATGTTTTGCAGCAGCAGAGCAAACCCGGACCCCGGGGAAAATACCGCGCCCATGAATACAAGGAGGTTATTTTCATGATACAGGCTGTACTGGTGGGCAAAGACCAACAGACATTTGATCCTGTTGCACGGGTTCTGCAACAGCACCCGGTGATTATTTCCTGGATAAAAAACGGGAAAACCGCACTGGAACATATATCAGATACCAAAGACAAAGGCCGGGCAGCCGATCTTCTGATCACAGACGAAACCCTGGATGACATGACCGGCAGAGCCCTTGTGGAGCAGGTCATCATGACAAGCCCCATGACCAGCTGCGTGGCGGTCAGCACACTTTCTGAAAAAGAATTTCATGAAACCTTTGAAGGACTCGGGATGCTCATGCAGCTGCCGGTAAAACCTGATACAGCTGATGGTGAAGCACTGGTGGCATGCATGAAAAAGATTTCCCTGCTATAAGGAGCTATAATGATCATCAGCATTGCCAGCGGAAAAGGCGGAACAGGAAAAACCACAGTAGCGGCCAATCTGGCTGCATCCCTTGACCAGGCGGTCACGGTGCTGGACTGTGATGTGGAAGAGCCCAATCTGCATCTGTTTTTACATCCCAACATCCAAACCCGGGAAAAAGTGGTGGCTCCGATTCCCCAGATCAATCTGGAAAAATGTACACTCTGCAAACGCTGCATGGACATCTGCCGCTTCAATGCCATTGCCGTGGCTGGAAAAACAGTGGTGACCTTTCCGGAGCTGTGCCATTCCTGCGGGGGCTGCAGCGCCATCTGCCCGGAAGGCGCAGTCACTGAAATGGAACGGGTCCTGGGAATGGTGGAAATCGGCACATGCCCCAAGCCGGAAATGGGGTTTGCCCAGGGGCTTCTGGATGTGGGCCAGGTAATGGTGCCGCCGGTGATCCGCAAAGTCAAATCCCGCATTGACAAACAGGGAATCACCCTGATTGATGCACCACCGGGAACCTCATGCCCGGTGATTGCCGCCATGAAAGATACTGATTTTGTCATTCTGGTCACAGAACCCACCCCTTTCGGCCTCAACGACCTGAAACTGGCAGTGGAAACTGTCCGGATGATGGATATTCCCCATGGACTGATCATCAACCGGGCAGGCATGGGTGATGATGCAGTGTATGCCTGGGCAAAAGAACAAAATCTCCCTGTACTTCTGGAAATTCCCTTTGACAGGAAGATTGCAGAAGCCTATTCCCGAGGAGATTTGATAATTTCAAACGCTGATGATCTTAAAGAAAAATTTCAAACCCTTTACCAGGATATCTGCCGGATGGTAGATGCGCAAAGGTGTGCCCCATGAAAGAACTGGTGATATTGAGCGGAAAGGGCGGCACCGGCAAAACAAGCCTGACAGCCGCATTTGCAGGACTGGCACCTTCCCTTATGCTGTGCGATGCAGATGTGGATGCAGCAGACCTGCACCTGATCATGTCCCCTGACATCCAGGAGACCCATGATTTTGTGGGGGGCAATGAGGCAGTCATCATTCAGGATCTGTGCACCGGCTGCGGCACCTGCAAAGAGTTGTGCCGGTTTGATGCTGTGTCAGAATCGGATGAAAAATTTGTTGTGGATGCCTTGAACTGTGAAGGCTGTGGTGTGTGCGTAGATCTGTGCCCGGAAAAAGCCATTGATTTTCCCAAAAAAACCTGCGGCCAGTGGTTTGTTTCCTTCACCCGGTTCGGTCCCATGGTCCATGCCCGTCTGGGCATAGCAGAGGAAAATTCCGGCCGGCTGGTCACCCTGGTGCGGGAACAGGCCAGAAAACGGGCCAGAGAACAGCATATCGACCTGATCCTCACCGACGGCCCCCCGGGCATCGGATGTCCGGTAATTGCCAGCATGGGCCAGGCCAGTGCGGTTCTCATCGTGGCCGAACCCACGGTATCCGGTATCCATGACATGAAGCGGGTGGGAGAACTTGCCGCGCATTTCAAGATCCCGGCCATGGTGTGCATCAACAAATATGACCTCAACCTGGACCAGACCAGGTCCATTGAAAAAATTGCCGAGGAAAAAAATATTGCACTGGTGGGACAGATCCCGTTTGACCCGGCTTTTACCCAGGCCATGATCCAGTGCCAGACCCTTGTGGAAAACAATGAAACCTCCAGGGCCAGCCAGGCGGTCAGAGATATCTGGGATGCTGTGATGGCCAGCCCTGCCATGAAAATTGAACGATTGATGTAAATGTATGTAAGGAGATATTATGAAAAACGGAAGAATCGCCATCCCCTCAAACGGCCAGGGAGGCCTTAACGGAACCCGTTCCGGCCATTTTGGACATTGCGATGTATTTACATTCGTGGATGTCACAGACGGACAGATATCGGGTGTCACCACCCTTGCCAACCAGGAACATGTTCAGGGCGGATGCATGGTGCCGGTGAACCTGCTGGCAGAACACCATGTTAACGCCCTTATTGTGGGCGGCATCGGCATGCGGCCCCTTATGGGTTTCCGTCAGGTGGGCATTGACGTATACCATGATGACCAGCGTCCGGACATAGAACCTGTGGTAATGGATCTCATTGCCGGAAAACTGCCTGAAATCACAAACGACCAGGTCTGCGGCGGCGGTGCCCATTAGCCGCCACGGCGCAAACGGCCATGGGGCCGCCCAGGATATTTCATCTTTGGGGCAGCCCACAATGAATCATGAAAAAACCCAGATGATTTGACACGTTCTTTCATGTAAACAAGGAACTTCATATGAAAATTGCCATTACTTCAACCGGCCGGGATCTGTCCGCAGAGGTGGATCCGCGCTTTGGCCGGGCAGCATATATTCTGGTGGTGGATACCGATACCCTGGATTTTGATGTGATCGATAATGCTGCAAACAAAGACGCTTTCAAAGGTGCCGGCATACAGGCGGCTGCCGCTGTGAGTGACAAAGGCGCGCAGGTGCTTTTAACCGGATTCTGCGGGCCCAATGCCTTTAAAACACTGGATGCCGCCGGGGTCAAGGTGGTCAATGACGTCAGCGGGACGGTGCAGGATGCCGTGAACCGGTTCAAGACTGGCGCATATAATTATTCATCGGCGCCAAACACCGATGGCCACTGGTAGCCTGTAAACATCATCGGAGCCCCGGGCTGGTGGCATCTTACCCTCCTGCCTTACCCCTTAACACCCAAGGTGTCACCATCCCGGGGCTTCTGTGTTCATAAGGATCAACACCGGGTCCGGCTGCCGGATGCGCAGGACCCGGTTCCTGCTTCGGCCGCAGCCATTGACTTCAGGCTTGTGCTTGTGATACATCTGGACAATAAAATGGGGACGGTGTGTTTTTGCCAGGCCGGCCCCATAAAAATTTATCAATTCAGGAATAAACCATGGAACTGACTGATCTGTGCCCTTTGGAAACCTGGGAAAATCTGGAAAAAGAACTGTTTGAAAAATTCAACTTCCAGGGGTCTGTATTTACGCCTGACGGTGTGCGCATCACAGATGCGAAAAACTTCAACAACCAGCTGTGTCCGGCAATCAAGGCCAATGAAAAAGGCCAGACCTTTATCTGCTCCGCCGCCCACATGAACATGACTGCCATGGCAAAAAAACAGCGCACAGCCGTAGTGGAAGAATGTGATGCCGGCCTGATAAAACTGGTGGTCCCCATTTTTTTTGAAGACGCGTTTTTAGGAGTGGCCGGGGGCTGCGGACTGCTGACAGAAGACAATGATGTGGATACCTTTGCAGTCACAAAACTTGCCGCAATGGATGAAGCCCTTGTCACAGACCTTGCGGGAAGTGTTCCCCGGATATCCAGCGATCTTATCCCAACGGTGAGCACCTTTATCCAGGACCGGCTTACACAGATCCTGGCATCCTGTGATCAAAAAGACTAACCCTGCCAATACCGGGCAAACCGGGAAAAATACGCCTGCAGCCAAAAATACTGCAGGCAGACCCACACCATTTGCCAAACGGGTAAAACGGCGGATAACCGGCCGGATGCATGAATTCTTTGCTGTATGCCCGCCCGGGCTCAGCTCATTGTGCCGGCGGGAACTGACCGGTCTGGATGCCGGTATTCAAAATATCCAGCTTGTGCCCGGCGGGGTAAGATTTTTTTGCAGACCAGGACTTGCCTTTCAGGCAGCCCTGTGGCTGAGATCCCCCTCCCGCATCCTTATGCGCATTGCCCGTTTCAAGGCAGAACGGTTTTCCGTTCTGGAAAAAAAGATCCAGACCATTGACTGGGAGTTGTTTCTGCCTGCCGGCACTGACCCTGCCATCCAGGTCACCACCCACACCTCCCGTCTCTATCATTCCGAAGCTGTGGCTGACCGGTGCAGGCCCATAATACAAGCTGCACTGAAGACACAAACTCCACAGAACCCGGACTTTCAAACCCTGATGGTCCGTGCTGAAAACAACTGGTTTGACCTTTCCCTGGACCTGTCCGGCACCCCTTTGTTCAAACGGGGCATCAAACATCGGGTGGCAGGGGCCCCTTTGCGGGAAAATCTGGCCTTTGCCGTTCTGGATGCAGCCGGATTCACGCCGGAAGATGTTCTGGTGGACCCCATGTGCGGGGCCGGCACCTTTTCCATTGAAGGGGCCATGATCCAGGCCCGTATCCCCCCGGGATTTTTCCGCACCTTTGCCTTTGAAGCCTGGCCCTGCTTCAGTGCGGCAGGCTTTGGACATGCAAAATCTCTGGCAGCCAGACAATTTACTTCTGCCGGTCCGGTATTTGCCTCAGATATGGATCCAGAAGCAGTGGCAGCCCTGAAAACCAACCTGGCAGGCCGAAAATTTCTTGCTTCAGTGCAGGCATGCCAGCAGGATTTCTTTGACATTGTTCCGGACCGGCTGACCCCGAAAAAAGGGGTGGTGGTGCTGAATCCGCCCTATGGCAGACGTCTTGGAAAAAACCGGGACACCACAGCCTTTTACCGGGAAATCATGGAAAAACTGGCAGCTGACTTCAAAGGCTGGCGGGTGGGCCTTGTTTTTCCGGGAAAACACCTGCCCAAAACAACACAGCTGCGTCTGCAGCCCTTTCATTTTTTCCATGGCGGCCTTGACCTTACCGCCGGCATCGGCATTGTCTGAAGCCGGCTGCCCTGCCTGACAACCCCCAGCTGCCCTGCCTGACAATCCGGCACTGTCAAGAAACACAAAAAGACACCGAAGGGTAAACCCATTCTTCAATCTTTGTGTTATACATCCAGAAAGTTATGAGAAATATCGGATACCCTTACATTGATTTAATTTTTATACCCCGGAGTGCACGAAGGTCACCAAGGAAGAATTCTTCATGCGCTTCGGGGTAAAACAATTTGACAGTTCCGAGGGCCTAAAATTTGATGAGGTAACGGTTAGAATGCATTCACCGTGTCTTCACATCTGGCAATTTTTAAAAATATATGGTTTACTGGTGCCATGAAAACTCTGATTCTCATACTGGCAGGCTGCCTTATGCTTCCTGGTTTATCCTCTGGTGCCCCGCCTGTGGACAATACCATATGGGCCAAACTGCTTGAAAAGCATGTCACAGACAAAAGGGTGGATTATGACGGCTTTAAACAGGATGAAGCAGAACTGGACCAGTACCTGGCCATCCTCAGCAGCGTTGATCCAACCGCCCTTTCGCACAACCACCAGTTCGCATTTTACATCAATGCCTACAACGCCTTTACCATCAAGCTGGTACTTACCCGGTATCCCGGGATAAACTCCATCAAGGAGATCAGTTCGTTTTTCTCCAACCCCTGGAGCAAAAAATTTATCCCCCTGAACGGCTTCACCGTAGACCTGGACCATATTGAGCACGATATT
>DATFKQ010000131.1:0-3402 GCA_035268565.1 Desulfotignum sp.
GCCTGTAACCCGGCAGGCTGCGATGAAAATTATGGACATCATGAACTGTTTCTTCATTTGCAAAATCAAACAAAGCGGCCTTGGGCGCTTCGGATAGATCATTTACCTGACAGGAAATTACAGTTTTATTCATGGGTGCATTCCCGGAAAGTTCTCAGACATGTTTACTCCTTTCTGCTGATTCGTCACTGTCGGGATCAAATTATTTTGCCCCGTCATTGACCGGTTCACCTCTTGCTTCTCTGTGGGTTTTTATCCTCTGTTTGGTCTGGTTGATCCGCTTGGTGATCTTGATCTGCCTGGGACAGGCCTTTGTGCATGCAAAATGGTTTTTACAGGCCCAGGCCCCATCCGGATGATCCAGTACAGGCAGCCGGTCTGAAAACCCGTTGTCCCTGGAGTCGGCAATAAACCGAAATCCCTGTGCCAGGGCTGCCGGACCCAGGAAATCCGGTTTGTCATCGGGTATGGGGCAGGCAGAATAGCAGGATGCACACAAAATACAGTTGGTGGCATCGTCAAAGGCCTGCCGCTGCTCAGGCGACTGCACCCGCTCTTTTTCCGGCACAGGTTCATCATTGATCAGATAGGGTTTGACCGCCCGGAACTGCCTGAAAAATTTGCTCTGGTCCACAATGAGGTCCCGCTGCACAGGCAGGTGGCGCAGGGGGGATATCTCCACCACCGCCCCGTCCTGGTCAGCCACATCCTTGACCAGTGTTTTGCAGGCCAGGCCGTCTTTTCCGTTAATCTGCATGGCATCAGATCCGCAGACCCCGTGGGCGCAGCTTTTCCTGAATCCCAGGGTGCCGTCCTGGTATTGCTTGATCCGGATCAGGGCATCCAGCAGCCGGTCTGTGGGATCTGCATCCACGGTAAATTCCTGAAATACAGGCGCCTCATCTGTTTCCGGATTGAACCGCTGAATCTTAAGGATAATTTTCACGTGTCCTCCTTTAATAGGTCCTGGGTTTCGGATCCCAGATGGATGTATCCACGGCTTTATAGGCCAGGCGGACATTTCTTTCGTCAAGAAATGCCAGGGTGTGCTTGAGCCAGCTGTTATCGTCTCTTTCCGGAAAATCCTCCCTGGAATGGGCCCCCCGGCTTTCGGTCCTGGCAGATGCAGACACCGCCGTCACCAGTGCCAGGTCCAGCAGGTTTTTGAGTTCAATGGTTTCCAGCAGGTCTGTATTAAAGGGCCTGGATCTGTCCTGGACCCGGACGGTGTCATAGGTTTGCCTGAGATGCTGGACCGTCTGGACAGCCTGGTCCATCTGTGCCTGGCTGCGGTAAATTCCCACCTTTTCCATCATCACAGCCTGCATCTGTTCAGAAATGTCACCGCCATGCGGACCGGTTCTGCCGTCGGTCAGCCGGCTGATCCACTGCACTGCCCGGTCAGCTGCATCCGCCGGCAGTTCAGAAACGTCAGCCGCTTTCACATAGTCTCCTATATGGATGCCTGCCCGGCGGCCGAAAACCACCAGATCCAGCAGGGAATTGGTTCCCAGGCGGTTGGCCCCGTGGACAGAGACACAGGCGCATTCCCCTGCGGCATACAGGCCGTTGACCACAGTTCCCTTTTCATCGGCCAGGACCCTGCCGTCCAGATCCGTGGGGATGCCGCCCATGGCATAATGGGCGGTGGGCAGCACCGGAATGGCCCCCTGGGAAGGATCCACGCCCAGATAGGTTTTGCAGAAATCCGTGATATCCGGGAGTTTGGCGTTCAGGACCTCGGCCCCAAGATGGGTGGCATCCAGTTGTACCCAGTCGTCAATTTTCCTGTCCCCGCGCATGCCGCGGCCGGCCTGGATCTCCGTCATAATGGCCCTGGACACCATATCCCTGGGGGCAAGATCCAGCAGGGTGGGGGCATAGGTTTTCATGAACGGTTCACCCTCCCGGTTTCTCAGGATGCCCCCTTCCCCCCGCACCGCTTCAGTAATTAATATGCCCAGGCCTTTGATACCGGTGGGATGGAACTGATAAAACTCCATGTCCTGAAGAGGGATACCCCTTCTGGCAAGCACGGCCGGACCGTCTCCTGTATTGGCAAACGCATTGGAGGTCACCTTGAAAATCCGGCCGAACCCGCCGGTGGCAAAGAGCACCGCCTTTGCCGCAAAGGTGTGCACCTCGCCTGTGGCCAGTTCAACCGCAATCACCCCTTTGCAGTCCCTGCCCTCCAGGATGACGTCAATGACCTGAAACTCATCGTAAAAAGAGACATTGTTTTTGATACACTGCTGGTAAAGGGTCTGCAGGATCATGTGGCCGGTGCGGTCCGCCGCATAACAGGCCCTGCGGACCGGCCCCTCCCCGAAATTCCGGGTATGCCCCCCGAACCGCCGCTGGTCGATGCGGCCGTCCTGGGTCCGGCTGAAGGGCAGCCCCCGGTTTTCCAGGTCGTATACCGCCTGGACAGCATCCCGGGCCATAATCATGGCCGCCTGCTGGTCCACCAGGTAATCCCCTCCCTTGACTGTATCAAAAGCATGCCATTCCGGCTTGTCTTCCTCCCGGTTGCCCAGTGCCGCGCTGATGCCGCCCTGGGCAGCACCGGTGTGGCTTCTCACGGGGTACAGTTTGGATAAAACCGCTGTTTTTGCCTTTGCGCTGGTCTCAAGGGCAGCATACAGTCCTGCCCCGCCTGATCCCACAATAATGCATTCAAATACGTGCTTCAAGACAGACCTCCTTGTGGATAAAAATAAATATGTATTCTATCAAAACCGGCCCGGACCGCAACAGGAGAATTTCAGGTTAAAAATAACGCTGGTTCCTTTCGTGACTGGATGGCTTCTGCAAGCTGACCCACAGCCGCATTGAAATTTTGATCTGTCATATTCTTTGCCTGTTCCGGGCATGATTTAACACAGGCAAAGCACAGAATACATTTCCACCTGTCAATGTCTGTCACATCACAGGAGTCAATGGCAGCCTCCGGGCAGACCTCGGCGCAGATACCGCACTGGGTGCAGCGTTCTGCGTCTGTTTCCGGTGTAAAGGCTGTTGTTTCCCTGGCTTTTTTCATTTTGTACAGGTTTTCAGGCTGTTTATAGGGGCGGCTGCCAGGGATGTTTAGGGGACCGCATGCTTCCGGAGATGCTGTCTGTTCCAGTTTTTCCCTGATCTGTTTTCCAAAGGTAACGGCTTTCTCTATATCTGCAGCATCCGGCCGTCCAGGTGCCATGGGCCGCTCGGGCAGGGAATATGAATGCTCCGCTATAAAGGCACCCGCTGCCACCGGAACAAATCCCCGGTCCCGGCTGATATCATACAGCTCCAGCAATGCATCATCATATTCCCGGTTTCCATATACAGCGATGAGGATCTCAGGTTTTCCATCGCCTTTCAGGCGGCTGAACACAGGCACGATGGATTCGGGGAGACGTC
>DATFKQ010000132.1:0-26743 GCA_035268565.1 Desulfotignum sp.
GTCGCTGGTTCGAGCCCAGCACGGCCCACCAGCCAAAGCAGCCAGCACCAGAAAATACCATGCGTCCCCATCGTCTAGCCCGGTCCAGGACACCGGCCTTTCACGCCGGCGACAGGGGTTCGAATCCCCTTGGGGACGCCACTTAGAGAATCAAGGCCTTCAGCGGTTGCTGGGGGCCTTTTTTGTTGACATTTCCGGTATCCGGCAGTATGGTTTTCAAAATTGCAACACAGGCGAATGTCTAAGGATAAAGCAAATGGTGACCATTAGATCCAGTGCACAAGTCTTTACCGGATATCAGGGGCATGCTGCTGCTGTTGCACCGAAACCTGCCCAAACCGCTGAAGCCGGTAAAGTATCTGACAGTGACCGGCCAGTTGAAGGGGATTCTGCTGAAATCTCCCGGGAAAAACAGTCGCTGCAGAAAACCTATGATAAAAAAGAAAGACAGATAGAAGAAAGATACGCCAATGCATCCCGAAACCTGGAAAGGGAGTACCAGCAGCAGAAAACCGATCTGGAAAGACAGCTGCAGCACAAAAAACAGCTTCTTACAGTCAATTTATACGTCTGATCCTGTTTTATGTCCAAAAATGTGATCCTCTATGTCGAAAATTTGAAAAAAAAATGTAGCGGGAAGCAGGATGGTGGCTTTCTCAGCCAGCTGTTGAAACAGGCACCAGATTTGGCCTGACTGGTCCGATTTTCTGACCGCAGCCCCCACAAGGTGATCAATGACGGGGCAGGCCTGTTCCAGGTCTCCGATACGGTGGCGGCGCAGGCCGGCAAGTGCTTGGTTTTCCCGGCCATCGGTTATTTGCTGTTTTCGTGGAAAAAATAGATATCGGTTAAACGATCATACCTGTTTAATAATAAAAGTACCTGATATATACTGCCTGCATTACGCTGTCAGGCAGCATAAGGAGAGAATATGAAACCGGTTGTGGCCCTGGTGGGCCGGCCCAATGTGGGCAAATCAACATTGTTCAACAGAATGATCCGGTCCAGGCAGGCCCTGGTGGATGACATGCCCGGGGTTACCCGGGACCGCCACTACGGGGAAGCCCGGTGGAACGACAAACCCTTCACCCTGATTGACACCGGCGGGTTTCTGCAGGGGGATGAGGACAGTTTTGCCGTCCAGATCAGAGAGCAGCTGGCCCTGGCCGTGGCACAGGCAGATGCCCTGGTTTTTGTCCTGGACGGCCGGTCCGGGCTTTCTCCCTATGATTGGGATCTGGCGGATTTTCTGCGCAAAACCGGCAAACCTGTTTTTTTTGTGGTGAACAAGATAGAAAATCTGCGCCAGCAGGATGATCTGGGGGAATTTTACGCCCTTGGCATAGATGATTTTTATGCGGTATCAGCAGAGCACGGCATTGGCATGGATGATTTTCTGGATGATCTGGTGGCTGATTTTCCCGATGTTGTGGAAGCTGAACCAGATGAAGATGAACCCATCCGCATTGCCATTGTGGGCCGGCCCAATGTGGGCAAATCCTGTCTGGCCAACCAGTTGTTCGGCGAACCCCGGGTGGTGGTCAATGAAACAGCCGGGACCACCAGAGATGCCATAGAACTGGGTATAACCCGCAAAGGACAGCAGTTTGTGCTGGTGGACACAGCCGGTATCCGGCGCAAGGGAAAGGTGACACAGAAGCTGGAAAAATTTTCCATCCTCAAATCCCTGAAAAGCCTGGATGACTGCCATGTGGCCCTGATCCTTATCGACGCGGCAGAAGGTATCACCGACCAGGACATCACCATTGCCGGTTATGCGGAAAAACGGGGATGCGGTGCCATTTTTCTGCTCAATAAATGGGACCTGGTGGACAAGCAGGAAAAAGGCGAAAAAGCCTATCTGTCTGATTTGCGGTACAAATCCAAGTTTTTGTCCTATGCCCCGGCCATGACAATATCCGCCCTCACAGGCCAGCGCTGCCACAGGATTCTGGATATGGCAGCCAGAGTGTATAATGAATACTGCTTCCGCATCAATACCGGCACCTTGAACAGAATCATAGAAGATGCGGTGTATAGAGAAGAGCCGTCTTTACACAAGGGCCGGCGCCTGAAGTTTTTTTATGCCACCCAGGTGGCCACCCGGCCGCCGTGTTTTGTGTGCTTTGTCAATTATCCGGCAGCAGTGCATTTTTCCTACAAACGGTATCTCATAAACCAGCTGCGCCAGATGATTCCATTGTCTTTGACCCCCATAAAACTGTATTTTCGGGAAAAAACCGGGAGGATGGATTTTTCCGGGAAAACCAGAGAAAAAGCCCGGATTGCCGATAAAAAGGAACGGATCACGGTGAAGCGGCAGAAACAGCGCAAAGACCAGAGCCGTAAAAAACGCAGACGGGATCACCAGGTGTAATTTCCATGGATCTGTTCGATGCACAGGCAGATCAGCAGATGGCAGGGACCGTGCCCCTGGCAGACCGCATGCGGCCCAAGAAACTGGACCAGCTCACAGGCCAGGACCATCTCATCGCCCCGGGCAGCCTGCTGCAGAAAGCCATCCAGGATGACCGGGTGTTTTCCATGATCCTGTGGGGGCCGCCGGGCTGCGGAAAAACCACCCTGGCAAACATCATTGCCCATGAAACAAAATGTGCATTTGTCAAGATTTCCGCTGTGCTGTCAGGAGTGAAAGACATCCGGGAAATCATTGATACAGCCAGAGAAAAGCGCAGTTTGTTCAAAAAACGGACCCTGCTGTTTGTGGATGAGATCCACCGGTTCAACAAATCCCAGCAGGACGCGTTTTTACACCATGTGGAAACCGGGCTCATCACCCTGGTGGGGGCCACAACGGAAAACCCCTCTTTTGAGGTGATTCCGGCCCTGGTGTCCCGGTGCCGGGTGTTTGCCCTCAAAGGCCTGGAACCTTCCCATATCCACCAGATCCTGGTCCGGGCATTGACAGACAAAACCCAGGGCCTGGGATGGGACAAGGACCGGTTTGCAGCAGATGCCCTGGACGGCATGGCCCGGGCCGCGGACGGGGATGCCCGCATCGCCCTGGCCAGCCTGGAAACCGCTGCCCTGCATTTTCAGGACAAATCTGTCATCAGTGTAAAAGATCTGGAAGCGGTGGTGGACAAAAAAGCCCTGCTGTATGACAAGGCAGGAGAAGAGCATTTCAATCTGATTTCCGCATTTATCAAAAGCATGCGGGGCAGTGACCCGGATGGGGCCATCTACTGGCTGGCACGCATGCTCACGGCAGGGGACGACCCGATTTACCTGATCCGCCGAATGGTCAGGTTTGCCACAGAAGATGTGGGCATGGCCGATCCCGGTGCCCTGACCATGGCCCTGAACGCAGGAGAATCCTTCCGCCTGCTTGGGCGGCCGGAAGGGGACGGGTCCCTTTTCCAGGCAGCGGTGTACCTTGCCACCGCCCCCAAGAGCAATGCGGTGTATGCAGCCCAGAAAAAGGTGAACGACCTGATTCACACCAGCGGATACCAGCCGGTGCCCCTGCATATCCGCAATCCTGCCACAAAGCTGATGAGAGATATGGGTTACGGGAAAGGATACCAGTACGCCCATGACCATCCCGGCGGGTATGCGCCCCAGTCCTATCTGCCGGACTCCCTGGACGGACAGCGCCTGTATTTTCCCACGGGCAGGGGGTATGAAAAGATTGTCAAGCAGCGTCTGGAAGCCTGGCTTGCACTGCGGGACAACAGCTAAAAGCTAACAGCTAAGAGCTAACAGCTCCCCCAGTCCCGTATTTTTCAAAAATATGCCAGGGTGGTGCCTTTAGCCGCATTGTATTTCAGGCGGACGGTCTGGCCCACCATGTCGTGGCTGGTCATGGCGGCAAACAGATCCGGATCATCCGGGGTGTTGGCCACAAAGCGCAGACCCTGGCTGGTGCGGCCGTAGATCGCCCCGTACGCCGGGGTGTAATCCGGATGGTACACAACAGTATAGGTTTCAACAACGCCTTTTCCCGCAGGTGTTTCGTCAACAGGCACAGGGGGGGAACCTGCCAGGCTGTCTCTGGTGTCTGTCAGGTCCATGGGGGCCAGGCTTTTTTCGGGCCGCATGCAGCTGTAGATGCCTGCCGCATGTTTGTGCATGAACCATCCCAAAGCGGTCACAAGACCGGTGCGGTATTTGCCGGTGGCAATATGGTCTGCCAGGGTGGCCACGGCATGCAGGTTGTAGTTGTTGCCGGGTCCGCCGAAAAACCCGAGCCCCCCGGTGATGGTCAAGGGCCGGGGATCGGTTTCTGCAAGGTCTGCCATTTTTCTGGCAATGGACACAGCACAGGGAAAACACGAATAAAAATCAAAGCAGTCCATCTGGTCCAGGGCCAATCCTGATCTGTCCAAAGCTTTGTCCACAGCCGCCTTCATGGGCGGGCTGGCAGTGAAATCGCTCTTATCAACCAGAAACCGCTGGCGGTCACGGGCATACCCGCCCCCCATGAAATACACCGGCTGCAGGTCTTTTTGCCGGCAGGCGGCAGCTGCTTTTTCCGACATGAGAATCACGGCAGCCGCCTGGTCCACCGTGATAAAGGCATTCATGAATTTGGTGTAGGGAAATGCAATGGGCCGGTTGCCGGTTGCCGGGGTGATAATCTCTTCAGCAGTTTTTACGGTTCTGGTCCAGGCATGGGGGTGGGTGGCTGCCACCCGGCTGAAACGGGACCACATTTTCCCGGTTTTTTCAAGATGGGTTTTCAGATCCAGGCCGGATGCATGCCACAGGGCGGTTTCAAAAAGGGCAAATCCCTGCATGGGATGCTGGATGCCGTGGCGGTTTTCCAGTAATGTGGACCCAATGGCATCATCTCCTGGATAATCTTCGGGTATGCCCTGGAGCAGGGCGCTTTCAGACCGTCTGCCTGTATGGCTGCGCCGCACGTAGGCTTCCGCCCCCACCACCAGCACCATGTTCAGATCGTTTTTCGCAATCATGGCACCTGCCTGGTTGATCAGGGTCTGGGGGGAGTTGCCCCCGATTTTTGAAATATGGGAATACTTGGGGCTTGCCCCCAGGTGCCTGGCCACCTGACCCGGGACATCCGGATAGTGGGCGCTCAGGGGTCTGACCACCATGATGCCGTCCAGCCGGGAGAGCACAGACGGGTCTGCAAGTTTCTGTGCCGCTGTTTTGGCAGCCTGGACCATGAGTCCCATGGCATCTTTGGGAAGTTCTGCCTGTTTGGGCTGGGTGACCTGGCCCCAGCCTGCCACCACAACGTGTGTAGTCATGTAAACTGTCCTTGAAAGTGAAAACGTATCATTAAAATTGCAACAGTCTTGCGCAAATAGAGCGGTTTGTCAATTGCCGCCTGCTGCCGCCCCGCCCCGGCGGTATCTTGTGCCCGGCACGGGATCTGCGGGGGCCGGCCACACCGCACCTGGAGCGGGTGACATTAAGCAGCTGCACAGGATATGGTTGCATCCGAAGGTCCTGGTTTGCATAATTTCTTGTTTTTTATGTGACTGTCTGGTATGGACCGTGGGATGGATGTGTTATAGTTAAAATGTAACTGTTTGCAATAAAACCCAGTAAATGTGGAGGTATAAAAAATGAAAAATGTTGTGATTGTAAGCGGGGTAAGGACACCTGTGGGTTCTTTTGGCGGATCTTTGAAAAATGTGCCGGTGGTGGATCTGGGCACATGTGTCATGAAAGAGGTGCTCAAACGGGTGGGCCTGCGGCCGGCTGCGGATGAAGCACAGGCCGCCTTTTTTCCGGATTCCCTCAAAGACCAGGGCATGATCGATCTTGAAAAAAAAGGGTATGACTATGATGACGGCCTGGCAGAACTGTTTGTGGATGAGGTCATCATGGGCAATGTGCTCCAGGCCGGCCAGGGACAGAACACCGCCCGCCAGGCCATGATAAAGGCGGGACTGCCCCGTTACACCACGGCATTCACCATCAACAAGATCTGCGGATCAGGCCTGAAAGCCATTGCCCTGGGTGCCCAGGCCATCATGGCCGGACAGGCGGATGTCATCCTTGCCGGGGGCCAGGAAAGCATGAGCAACGCCCCCATGGCCCTGCTCAAGGCCAGGTGGGGACACCGCATGGAACTCACCGGCCAGGGGCCGGTGCATGACCTCATGGTGTTTGACGGGTTGTATGAAATCTTTTACGGATACCACATGGGCCTGACAGCGGAAAACATTGTGGACACCTACGGCATCACCAGAGAAGAACAGGACGAACTGGCACTGCTCAGCCACAACCGGGCACTGGCCGCTGTCAAGGACGGCACCTTTGCAAAAGAGATCGTGCCGGTGACCATACCCTCCCGAAAAGGCGATATTGTTGTGGATACAGATGAACGGCCCATGGAAACCAGCATGGAAAAACTGGGAAAACTGCGGCCGGCATTCAAAAAAGACGGCAGTGTCACAGCCGGCAATGCATCGGGCATTAATGATGCCGCAGCCGCTGTCCTGCTCATGACCGAAGAAAAGGCAGATGCCCTGGGCCTTGAAAAACTGGCAAGGATCAAGGCCTTTGCTTCCGGCGGCCTGGATCCTGCCTACATGGGACTGGGGCCGGTGCCTGCAGTGAAAAAGGTCCTGAAACAGACCGGCATGACCGTGGGGGACCTGGATCTTATCGAACTCAATGAAGCCTTTGCGGCCCAGGCCATCGGATGTATGCGGGAACTGCACATCGATGTGGAAAAACCCAATGAACTGGGATCCGGTATTTCCATCGGCCATCCCATCGGGTGCACCGGTGCCAGACAGATGGTCACGACCATCCACCAGATGCAGCGCAAAGGCTATGGCACAGGGCTTGTATCCATGTGTATCGGCGGCGGCATGGGCATGGCCATGATCATTGAAAGATAAGATTGTCCTTTACTTGAAAGCGCATAAATGGTAATAATTCTAAAATAATTTTGGGTGGGGCCGGGTATGGCCCCATCATGACCTAAAAGGATGTTTTAACTATGGATATACCAAGAAAGCTGGGCATACTCATCTATACAGCCGTACCTGCCATTGTCGGCGGCGGGATCGTCTACCATTTTTTTGGCAGCTTTGTTCAGGTCATCATTTTTGAAATGCTTCTGGTGCTGGCTGTCCTGGGACTGTTCAGCAGTTAGAATCTGTTTTTTTTTGTTTAATGTAAAGCCGCAGATGTGCAGACTTCCCATGCATGCTGCGGCTTTACCTGGTTTTTTAAATCCCTGAACCTTCCCGGGACAGCGAACTGGTGATATCTTGGAGCAGACTATTTTTCAAAGAGGGGTATTTTTCTTTTTTCTGGCGCTGTTCTGCATATCCATTTTTCTGCTGGGAAATCTGATTGTTCCTTTTACAGCCACCATTGTTCTCGGAGTGGTGATCACCGGTGTTTTCAGACCGGTTTTTGCCGTGTTTGCAAAAAAGCTGTCTTTGCGCATGGCAGCAGTGATCACCTGCGTTATTATCTTTTTTGTGGTGTTTATCCCTGTGGTTTTTTTTGTGGGCATTCTGTCAAAAGAAGCCCTGGGTCTGTATAACCTGGCCAGGGATGCTGTGTTTTCCAACCAGCTGATCCAGGTGCTGGAAAACACCCGGGCCCTGGACCGGATCAACGATCTTCTGGCCCGTGCAGGGATTCAAAAGGTTATATCCTGGCAGGAACTGCTTTCTCCTGTATCAGAGCTGGGCAAAATGGTGGGGTTTTCATTGTTTCAGCAGGCCAGATTCATCACCTCCAACCTGCTGAACCTGGTGTTTTATTTTTTCCTCATGCTCATTGTGGTCTTTTACATGTTCATGGACGGGCAAAGGTTTGTGCAATACCTGTATGACCTGTCCCCGCTCCAGGATGCGCATGATAAAAAACTGTTTGAAAAGTTCAATGAAATGGCAGGAGCGGTGCTCATCGGTAACGGCCTGGGTGGGTTGATACAGGGTACGGCCGGCGGGCTGTTGTTCTGGTTTCTGGGGTTGAATTCCCCGCTTTTGTGGGGGGTTATCATGGGATTTATGGCCTTTTTGCCCATTGTGGGCATCGGCATTGTCCTGGTTCCTGCAGCTGTTTTTTTTCTGCTTGAAAATGCAGTGGTCACTGGCATCGGTATTCTGGTGTTTTATGGCGTGCTTTCCTGGGGAATTGAATATGTTTTTAAACCCAAGCTGGTGGGGGACCGGGTGGCCATGCACCCGCTCATCGTGTTTTTTGCCATCATCGGCGGCTTGAAAGTGTATGGCCTGATGGGGATCATTTACGGTCCTTTGATCGCCACCCTGTTTCTGACCCTTTCAGATATATATTTTTCCAGTTTTCAATCCATGGTTGAGCCGGTAAAACTAAAAAAAAGTTAATTTATTTTCGGAGTTAAGACTTAGATGATCCAAAACGAGACCAATCTGACCAGTATCGAGAAGGAGATGAAACAATCCTATCTCGAATATGCCATGAGCGTCATCATCGGCCGGGCACTGCCGGATGTGCGCGACGGACTCAAACCCGTGCACCGGCGGGTGTTGTATGCCATGCAGCAGCTGCGCAATGACTGGAACAAACCCTATAAAAAATCAGCGCGTATTGTGGGTGATGTTATCGGTAAATATCACCCCCACGGAGATTCTGCCGTGTATGACACCATCGTGCGCATGGCCCAGGATTTTTCTTTGCGCTACACCCTGGTGGACGGGCAGGGCAACTTCGGGTCTGTGGACGGGGATTCACCGGCTGCCATGCGGTACACGGAAATCCGCATGCGCAAACTCTCCCATCTCATGCTGGCGGATCTGGAAAAAGAGACCGTGGATTTCATTCCCAACTACGATGAAACCCTGGATGAGCCTGCCGTGCTGCCCACCAGGTTTCCCGCCCTGCTGGTGAACGGATCATCCGGCATTGCCGTGGGCATGACCACCAATATCCCGCCCCATAATATCCTGGAGGTGATCGGGGGCCTCAAGGCATTGATTGACAACCCGGATATGGGCATCCTGGACCTGATGCAGTATATTCCGGGCCCGGATTTTCCCACCTGGGGCCATATTTACGGCACCAAAGGCATCTATGAGGCTTACAGCACCGGCAGGGGGATCATCACCCTGCGGGCAAGGGTCGAGGTGGAGGAAAACAAGAAAACCGGCCAGGAAACCATTGTTGTCACCGAACTGCCCTACCAGGTGAACAAGGCAAAGCTGGTGGAAAAGATTGCGGAACTCATGCGGGACAAGGTGATTACCGGGGCCTCTTTTGTCCGGGATGAATCCGACCGCCAGGGCATGCGCATCGCCGTAGGGCTCAAGCGGGACCAGATGGCGGAAGTGGTGATCAATCAGCTGTATAAGCACACCAATCTTCAGACCTCATTCGGCATTATTTTTCTGGCGGTGGTGAACAACCGGCCCGAGCTGCTCACCCTCAAGGATATTCTGGTGCATTTCATAGAACACCGGAAAAACGTGATTATCCGTCGGACCCGATTTGATCTCAGAAAGGCTGAGGAACGGGCCCATATCCTGGAAGGGCTGAAAATCGCCCTGGACCACCTGGATGAGGTGGTGGCCCTGATCAGAAGATCCCGGTCCCCGGAAGAGGCCAAAAACGGTCTGATCACCACCTTTGCGTTGACACCGGTTCAGGCCCAGGCTATTCTGGATATGCGGCTCCAGCGCCTTACCGGCCTGGAACAGGAAAAAATCATCACAGAATACAATGATCTGCTCAAGGATATTGCCTGGTACAAAGAAATTCTGGGCAGTGACGATGTGGTCAGGGGATTGATCAAAGACGAGCTCACCGAACTGTCTGAAGAGTTCGGGGACCAGCGCCGCACCCGGATTGTAGAGAGCACGGCTGATATCAGCATCGAGGATTTGATTGCCCAGGAAGACATGGTGGTGACCGTAACCCGGTCCGGGTATATCAAGCGCAATCCGGTTACCCTGTATGCCAGCCAGCACCGGGGGGGCAAGGGAAAAACCGCCACGGGCACCAAAACAGATGATTTTGTGGAGCATCTGTTTGTGGCCTCCACCCATGCCACCGTATTGTTTATCACCAATTTCGGCAAAGTCTACCAGGCCAAGGTCTACGAACTGCCCATGGCCGGCCGGTCCAGTCTGGGCAAAGCCATTGTCAATCTGCTGAATTTTGAGGACGGAGAAACCCTGGCCACCTTGCTCACGGTGAATGAATTTGTGGAAAACTGGTATGTGGTCATGGCCACCCGCAAGGGCCGGGTGAAAAAAACCGATCTCATGGCCTATTCCAGGGCCAGGACCGGGGGATTGATCGGGGTGAAGCTGGCCCCGGGCGATGAACTGATCGCGGCCCGGATCACCGACGGGAGCATGGATATTTTCCTGGGTTCTGACGGGGGCAAGGTGATCCGGTTTCAGGAATCTGATATCCGGGCAACCGCCAGAGGATCCATGGGGGTCCGGGGCATGCGCATTGCACAAGATTCCCAGGTGGTGGGAATGGAGGTGCTGGGAGAACAGCACACCCTTTTAACCGTTACGGAAAACGGGTATGGAAAACGCACGGCTGTGGATGAATACCGGGCCCAGACCCGGGGGGGAAAGGGTGTTTTTTCCATCAAAACCTCTGAACGCAACGGAAAGATGGTGGCCCTGGCCCTGGTGGATGACAATGACGAACTCATGATGGTAACAGACAAAGGTAAGCTGATCCGCACCGATATAAGCGGCATCAATATCATTTCCCGCAACACCCAGGGGGTTCGGCTTATCAATTTGGCGGAAAAAGAAAAACTCATCGGTATTGCCCGGCTTTTTGAGGAAGAAGGGGAGGAGGATGACCTTGACCCTGCAATCCAGCCAGAGGATGGAACAGACCCGGCCTGAAAAAGAACACAAAGGAACGGGACACCGCAAACGCCTGCGGGAAAGGTTTTTGACCGGCGGGCTTGGCGGATTCCATGATTATGAGGTGATTGAGCTGCTGCTGTCTTTGAACACACCCAGAAAAGACTGCAAACAGACAGCCAAGGACCTGATGAAAACATTTAAAAACTTTCAGGCGGTTCTGGAAGCAGATGTAAAAGATCTGTGCCGGGTGTCAGGGGTGGGCACAGCCAACTGCCTGGGCATCCGCCTGGTCAAATCCGTGGCAGACCGGTATCTGGCATCCAAAATCCAGGACCGGGATGTGGTGAACAACCTGGATGATTTAAAGCAGTATTTACACCACACCATTGGCTTTAAAGGCAAAGAGCATTTTGCCGCTGTTTTCCTGGATGCCAAAAACCGGGTGCTGGCATCGGAAATTCTGTTTTCCGGCAGCCTGACCAGCAGCTCGGTGTATCCAAGAGAAGTTATTATCCGGGCACTCCAGCACCAGTCAGCAGCCGTGATTTTTGCCCACAACCACCCATCAGGGGATGTGAGTCCTTCCACACATGATGTGGACATTACCCGCAAACTGCTGTTTGCCTTAGGGTTTGTGGGCATAACCGTGCATGAACATCTGATTATCGGCAGCCGGGACGTTTTCAGCTTTGCCGCCCAGGGTTTGATAGACCAGTACCATAAGGAATTTACAAAACACAATGACATCTGAAGAAGAACTGCCCCTTTGTTTTGGTGATCTGGAAAAGGTGTTTCCCATGCAGGAAAACGGGCTGCGCCAGACGCCGGAGGCGTGTTTTTTTCATTGTCCGGTAAAAACCCGGTGCCTGCGCCATGCCATGGCCACAAAAGACGGGGCCAAAGTGGAAGAGGAGGTCATTGACCGCAGCGAACAGGCCGGGCTGATGAATTTTTTTGAACGCTGGTCCCGGAAAAAGCAGGTCCACAGACGGGTCCAGGCCAGAGAAAAAAGGAGGAACACATGAAATCAGTCAAAGATATATCAGTGGAAAGCAAAAAAATTTTTGTCCGTGTGGATTATAACCTGCCCATGGACGACCAGGGAAATATCACCGACGACAACCGGATACGGCAGACCCTGGATCTGATCCATTATCTTTTGGCCCGGCATGCCAAAATCATTCTTGCCTCCCATCTGGGCAGGCCCAAGGGCAGGTATGATGAACGCCTAAGCCTTGCACCGGCAGCAACCCGTCTTTCCGAAATCCTGGGCCGGAAAGTGCTTTTTGTAAAAGACTGTATCGGCCCTGAAGTGGAAGAGCAGATCAATACAATGAAAAACGGGGATATTCTGATGCTGGAAAATTTGCGGTTTCACCCGGAGGAAAAATCCAATGACGCCGGATTTGCCAAAAAACTGGCATCATTGTGCGATGTCTATGTGAATAATGCCTTTGCCGTATCCCACCGGGACCAGGCGTCGGTCACCGGGATTGTGGCCCATGCCCCGGTATCTGCTGCCGGGTTTTTACTTGAAAAAGAGGTGCGCACATACTACGATCGTGTGGAAAATCCCCAAAGACCTTTGATGGCGGTTATCGGGGGGGCCAAGGTGTCGGGCAAGCTGGCAGCCCTGGAAAACATGCTTCAGTTTGTGGACCAGATGCTCATCGGCGGTGCCATGGCCAATACGTTTTTGCGCAGCCAGGGTGTGGATACCAAAGGATCGCTTGTGGAAAAAGACCTGGAAAAAACCGCTGCCAGGATTATGGAAAAAGCCAAAGAAAAGGGTATTGACCTGATGCTGCCCCGGGATCTGGTCGTGGCCGGGGCCTTTGATAAAAATGCACCCAAAAAGACGGTTTCCCTTGATGCCATTCCTGATGAATGGATGGCCATGGATATCGGTCCGAAAACCGTGGACCAATTCTGTGCTGCCATACGCAAAGCCCGAACCATTGTGTGGAACGGCCCCATGGGGGTTTTTGAAATGCCTGCCTTCATGGAGGGCACCTGTGCTGTGGGCCGGGCAATGGCTGATGCAGATGCCGTCAGTATTGTGGGCGGCGGTGATACCGGTCTTGCCGCCAGAAGATGCGGCATAGTCGATGAGATCACCCATGTGTCCACCGGCGGCGGTGCTTTCTTACATTTAATGGAAGGCAAAACACTGCCGGGCGTTGCAGCACTTGAAAATACCGGATAAATTACAGGGATCAGCAGGGGGCGTATAGCCGGGCCCGGCTTACTGGTATCAACACGGCAATGGGCCAGGCCTGACCCAACATGGCAACTGAGCCCGCCTTGACAATGGATGGATACATGGTTGATTTTTGTAAAAAAAGAGAGTGCCTGAGCAGGGAAGACCGGCTCAGAAGGTCCTATTATGAAGTACTGCGGGATGAGCTCGACCAGTTCGTCATCGGTTATTCCCTGGTGGGGTCATACAACAATTTTCTGCGCATGCGCACCCCCTATCCCTTTGTGGAGCTGCGGGAACTCAAACCCCGGGCCAGAATACCATCCATTGAGTTTGATGCCCAGAATTCTTTTTTGATCATTTTTTGTGAAGATGCCCTCAACGACAAACACAAAAAATATATCCGGTATTTTGATGCCAACAAAACCACCAAAACCAACCTTTTGCGGCATAAATATTTTCCCAATGTGGAAAACTTCAACCGGAATATCAAGTATTTTGAAACCGACCAGTTTTTTGCCCTGCTCCGCTCCCTTCTGCCGGTGGATTATGCCCTGCTCATCCAGCGCAGCAGACAGACCAGAATTCAGTATGCCCTGACCCATTTTCATGTCCGGGTGGACTGGCCCATTGCTGATGCATCAGAGGATCTGGCCAAATATCTGCGGTATATTTCCAAGGACTTATATGAAAAAGGAGACAAATATGCAGAATATCTTCAGAAAAAACTGTTTGAATACTATGGGGTGACCATGATGGCCGGCGGCAGACGTACCGCTGCTGTTGTCGCGGCCCAGTATTTTCGGCGCATGGACGGTATCACCACAGTGTATGTGTCTTCCAGTGAATCCAGAAACCTGCTGCGCATCGATGAAAAAGGGGTATCCAAAGCGGTTCTGGTCAAACTGCCTGAAGACAGGATAAAATATCTGTCAGAGCTGGGGGGCATATCCAGAAACAGTTTTACCAAAAATTATGTGGTTGCCCGCCAGCGGAAAAGTTTTGTATGCATACTCCAGGTCTACTATGACTATACCAGCCATGCGCTCCCCTCAGAGGGCGGGCGGCTGCGGGAGCTCAAACCGGATGCCAACTGGCTCACTGTGGCAGAAGAACATATCCTGCCAAAACCCTCGGTGACGCACCGGGCCCCCATCCCCTACAAGATGATCTACACCTCTGAAGGCTGATGGGTACAACTTAGTTGTTAGCTGTTAGCGGTTAGCTGTTAGCCTTTTGGTGCCGTGCGCCTCAGTTCCGGTCAAAAAAATAAGAAAATGAGAAGGGGCAACTGTGTTGCGGGTTTCTCGTTAGGTTTTTAGCTAAAAGCTAAGAGCTAACAGCTAACAGCTACTGGTCACAATTTTTTGAGCATGGCGGTTTCATCGCAGTTGGGAAAGCTCACACACCCGATACAGTCTGACCAGACTTTTATGGGAAGCGCATTTTTATCGATAATGTCAAACCCGAACTGCTGGAAAAAACTGGGCCGGTAGGTCAGGGTGAACAGGTCTTTTATCTTGAAATAAAATGCTTCCTGTATGGACCGTTCCGTGAGCAGGGTGCCGATTCCCTGGCCTGTGTGCTCCGGGGCCACTGCCAGAGACCGGATTTCAGCCAGGTCTTCCCAGCAGAACTGCAATGCGCAGCATCCCACAACCTTGCCGGTTTGGGAATCTTCAAATACCCAGAAATCGCGCAAATGGTCATACAGTTTGCTCAAGGGCCGGGCCAGCAGTTCTCCGCGCTTATTGTACAGCTGAAGTAATGCATGGATGGTATGCACATCATCAAGTATTGCTTTGCGTATCATTTCATATCCTCAGGTTTTTGATCACTGCCTGCATTCCGGGCGGCCTTCCCAATGCCTGAGCTGTTTTGCTTCAGGACAAGGATCAGGCCATTATTCTGCAATATATCTGTGGACTGCTTTTTTAAACGCATCATCAGTGAAGGGTTTGTGCAGGATCCGGTTGATGCCGGATCTGGTCAGCAGGGCCTGGTCAACCGGCATGTCACCATGTTTTTCTTCCACAAAGTCGCTCTGGGTGGTGATCATCAAAATCGGGAGATCTGCCGGGCTATATTTTTTGCGGATTTCCCGGGTCAGTTCCAGTCCGCTGATGCCGGGCATGTTCAGATCGGTAATAACCAGATCGGGCCGGGTTTTCATAATTTCAGGGATGGCAGTTTCTGGCTGGTGAAAAACCATACAGGACAACCCCAGCCCGGCCAGTTTGTTCTGGTAGAGCCGAAGCATCATCTTTGAATCATCCACCACAATGATTCTGGGGAGCGCTTGTTCCGCCGGCCCGGGGTTGTTGATTTTTTTTGCCATGTCATCTGCCTTATCACCCAGGCCCAGGCTGGTCAGTTTTTTGAAAAATGCCCTCCGGGTATCGGGATCCGCGCTGCTGGTGATATGGGTTTCAGCCAGTAAAAGAAAACCAGGTTCCTGGACCAGAAAGGTAACAATATTGTCTGATTTGGCGTCAATAAGTGCGGATACGGCATGTAGGGCATCAGAAGACCCGGTTCTGACAATGTTTTTCAGTCCTGCCACAAGGGGCCTGGAAAGGTTGACATCCATGGCCCGGGCCGCACTCATGCGCACGATTTCAACAGGATCCTGAAGACCCTGGGCCAGGCAGATGGCGGTTTTGGGGGAGGGTATCCGTTCCATGGCCTCATAGACAGCCTGGCGGATGTTCGCATCTTTTGGCTGGGTATTGATGATGGCCAGCATAGGGGCAATGGCGGCAGGATCTTTGATGTGTCCCAGGGTGGTAATCAGATGCACCAGGTAATCTGTCCCTGCATTCTCAGCAGCCCGGGCCAGCAGCGGGGTTGCTTTTTTCCCCAGATGCATGAGCTGCGCAATGGCGGTATCCCGGACAATGGTCTCACCTGTGTCCAGCAGAGAGGTCAGTTTTTCAAGGGCATACAGATCCTGGATTTCCGCCAGCGCCTCAACAGCCAGCTTGTTTGTTTCCGCATCTGCATTAAGGAAACCCAGGAGCATGTCAACTGCCTCTTTGCCGCCGGTTTCGCCGATGGCAAGAATAGCGGCCCGTTTGACCTGGTTGTCCGGATGTTTTGCCATGGCGGCAACGGCCGGCAGCGATTTTCGGCATCTGAGATTTCCCATGGACTGAATTGCTGCTGTAAGGATCTGCGGATCTGTATCGGTGGCCAGTACTTTTTCCAGTGCCGGTCTGGTGGAAACAAGCATAAGGTCGCCCGCAGCTTTGATAAACATCCGCCTGGTAGCACTTTCTTTGTCTGCAATATACTGGATGACCAGGTCCGTGTTTCCAAAGCTTTTGTCCAGAATCAGCTCATATAATGATTCCTGGACAAACGGACTGGCGATCTGGAGTTTGGTGAGAAAGTTGAGCAGGGGATAGACCACTTTTTCAGGGCCTCTGGCCAGTTCTGCCATGGCTTTTTGCTGCAGTGCGGCACTGGCCTCTGCATCAGAAGCAAATTGCAGCAGGGCTTTGGCCTTTATAATATCTTCCTGGTCAAGGCAGAAGACCAATTCATCAATAAATGTTTTTTCATCGATGGCCATAGGCGGATTCTTTACGGTTTGAACTGGTAAAAAACAGAATTCAGATATTTTTGGGAGACAAACAGGCTGGTGTCGTTGATCAATGATTCAGTGGAGCCGATGATCAGGCAGCCATCCGGTTCAAGGGCGCCGGCAATATTTTTATAAATGCGTTTTCTGTCCTCAGGGGTAAAATAGATCATTACATTTCTGCACAATATGATATCAAATTTGCCTATCCCGGGAAACGGCTGCATCAGGTTCATTTTTTTGAACTGGGCCATGACCCGCAGCTGGTCTTTGATTTTATATCCGTTTTCCTGGGGGGTAAAATATCGGTGCAGCCGGGATGGTTCCAGCCCTCTGGCTGCTTCAAATTTATTGTAGAGCCCGTAGCTGGCCTTGGCTATGGCGGCATCGGAAATGTCTGTGCCAAAAAGTTTGATATTGTAATTTTCCGGTGTGATCCCCATTTCCACAAGGATCATGGCAATACTGTAGATCTCCTGGCCCGTTGAATTGGCAGCACTCCACAGGCGGATGGCGGGTTTTCGTCCGGGATACTGCCGGGTCCGCTTGTCAATGAGATCAGGCAGGATTTTGTGCTGAAGCAGTTGAAAAGGGGCCTTGTCCCTGAAAAAATAGGTTTCATTGGTGGAAATGGCATCAATGATTTCATTTTCAAGTGCTTTATTGTAATCGGTTTTCGCCTTTTGCAGCAGTTCTGCATAAGATCTGCAGCCCAGGCGTGCCAGCACAGGACCCAACCGGGTTTCCAGCAGGTATTCCTTGCCGACATCAAGCGCAATACCTGAAATATCAAGAATATACCTGGCAAATTGTTTGAACTCTTCAGAACTTATGGTTATTTTTGTCATGGCCTGTTGATAAAAAATGATTGAATGGCATCAGATGACGGTTTTTACAATTTCATCAGCTATTTTTTCCAAAGGCGCGATGACATCTACAAGACCGGTTTCAATGGGTTGTTTTGGCATGCCGAATACGGTGCAGGATGCTGCATCCTGGGCAATGACCATACCGCCGTTTTCCTTTAATTGGACAAGCCCTTTGGTGCCGTCAGAACCCATTCCGGTCATGATCACACCGGTGGCACGGCCCACATAATATCGGGCAATGGATCTGAACAGATAGTCAACAGAGGGTTTGCAGCTGTTTTCCGGGGGATCGTCAGTAATGTGAATTTTTCTGGAAACACCGTCTGCTCCGGCCACAATTTTCATCTGTCTGCCGCCTGGTGCTATATAAACGGTACCAGCAGTCAGAATATCCCCGTCCTGGGCCTCTTTAACTATAAGCCGGCTTTTGTTGTTCAGGCTGTTTGCCAAAGATGCGGTAAACATGGGGGGCATGTGCTGGACAATGAGTATGGGTGCCTTAAAATCTGCCGGGAGCATGGGAACCATTTTGGTCAGGGCATTGGGGCCGCCGGTGGAGATGCCGATGCCCACAATCTCGGATTTGGTTTTTATCCGGTGTTTTGCAGGCGGAACTGCCGCCGGCAAAGAATGGGGGTGCCTGGCAGGCCTGGCCTTTGGGGCGGTTTTTTCTCTGATTGTACGGGGAGTGATTTTCTGGTGTTTTACGGCAATAATGATAGGGGCCAGGGCCGCTTTGACTTTGGCCAGATTCTGGGCCATTGTCCCTTCATCAGGCTTTGCGATAAAATCAAATGCCCCCAGTTCCAGGGCCTTGATAGTCATTTCGCTGCCATGCCGGGTCAGGGTGGATACCATGATTACTTTGGGGGGATGGTCCAGGTCATGCAGCTGCTGCAGCACTTCAATGCCCGTCATCTCAGGCATTTCAATGTCCAGGGTAACCAGATCCGGTTTCAGGGATTTTATCTTGGACAGGGCAATTTTGCCGTTGTTGGCTGTCCCCACCACCGCAACCCCGGGGATCTCTTTGAGAATATCCCCCACAATCTTGCGGTATACAATGGTGTCATCCACCACCAGCGCTGTCAGATTGTTCATTATTCTTTGAGGACCTCATCAATGTCAAGGATGCCGATCAGGTCTTTTTCCGTCTTGAGAACGCCCTGGAAAAATTTGCCTTTGACACCACCGATATTGGAAGGAGACGGTTCAATGTCATCTTGTCTGGCTGAGACCACGTCTTTGATGGCGTCCACCAGAAGTCCGATGTGTTCATCTTCAGAGTTGACAATGATGTTTCTGTTGTCTTTGGTTTCTGAAACCGGTTCCAGCCCCAGCTTTGCACCCAGATCAATGATGGTGACAATTCTGCCCCGCAGGTTCAAAATGCCTTTTACATAATCCGCAGCCTGGGGAACCTGGGTGATGTCAAAATGCTTGTTTATTTCCTGTATGTTCAAGATATTTATGCCGCACAAGGCGCCGCCAACATAAAATGTTGAAAATTCAAGGGATTGGGCAGCAGTCTCTTTGGTTGTTTCATCGGCCATTCTTGTCTCCTTCACAAGATTTTTATTTCCGGGAAAGATCCAGGTATTGTCTGATTACAGTGATCAGTTTTTCCCTGTCCAGTTTTATTTCATAGGCATCAATGCCAACCGACTTGCCTTTTTCAATGTGGGCATCACTGGCCAGAGAGGTCAGGGCAATTACCTTTAAATGGGAAAAGCGCGGGTCGTTTTTTATACGCCGGGTAAGTTCAAACCCGTCCATGTTGGGCATCTCAAGGTCTGTCACCACAAGATCGATTTCATCTACCCGTTCTTTCAACAGCTCCCAGGCAAGGCGGCCGTCTTCTGCTTCAATTACCTTGAACCCGCCTTCCTCAATGTATTTTTTGACCTGGCTCCTGAAAAAAGCAGAGTCTTCGGCAAACAATAGAATTTTTTCTCCGTTCTGTGCCATATCAGCAGCAGACCGGGTTTCCCGGGTAAACCATTCCGGGTTGAGAATTTTAACCATTTCAAAAATATCCACCAGCAGGGTGGTGTGGCCGTTGATGATCATGGACCCATTTATGGCCGGCTGCTTAAGGGTGGTTTCATCCACATCCAGTACCACTTCCATGGTATCCACCGGCGGGGTGACCATCAGGCCCAGTTCCCGGTTTTTGACTTTGAAGACAATGACTTCCTGAAGTTCTTTTTCCGGCAGAGCATCAAAATCAGCCACCTGGGAAAGTTCATACAAAGGAAGGGCGCCGCCCCTGTACTGCACCACTTTTTTGCCGCCGACCCGTTCGATATCAGCGGTCTTGATTCTTTCAATCCGTTCCACCAGGTTGAGGGGGGCTGCAAAATGTCCTGTGTCGGTATTTTTAAAGGTCAGAAGTGCTGCCTTGTCCTGTTGGGTTCTGGCTTCCTCCTCTGCGGCCCTGGCCATCTGGCCGGCCTCTGAAACCGCGGCCAGTTCAGCCTTCTGTGCCAGGTTGGAAATGTCCAGAATCAGGGCTACTTTGCCGTCGCCCATGATGGTGGCACCGGCATATGCAGAACATTTTTTCAGGTGACGGCCCACCGGTTTTACAACAATTTCTTCCGAATCATGCAGCTGGTCCACAACCAGGCCGTATTTAAATGCGCCGGCAGACACAACCGCAATGTTCATGGCAGATGCCGCACGGTAGCGCCTGTCTTCTCCCGAGCGGTCTTCCTGCTCCGCAACCGGTTCGGATGCAGAAGCCTCCTGGACGGTCAGGTGTTTTCTGGACCGTCTGTCAGCAAGGCTTGTGCGCCGGTCTTTTTGTTCTTCCAGGGTTTCAGGATCAGTAAAGGTTTTTTCAATGCCCAGCATCTGTGCCAGGTTCAAAAGGGGCAGCAGCTCACCTCTTAAACGGACAACCGCAGCGTCCCCGACCTTTTCAATTTTTTCTTTTACCTGGGCAGCCGGTATCCTGAGCAGTTCATTGAGGTTTACCTGGGGAAGGGCATAGCGTTCCTTGCCCACAGAGGTGATCTGGCTGGGAATAATGGCCAGGGTCAGGGGCAGTTTGATCTGGATATCTGTTCCCTGGCCCGGTGTGGAATCAAGTTCGATGATCCCCCCTAAGCTCTGGATATTGGTTACCACCACGTCCATGCCCACACCCCGTCCGGATACATCGGTGACTTCACTGGCGGTTGAAAAACCCGGCAGAAAGATCAGTTCCATCTTGGCTTTTTCCGACATTTCCGCTACCTGCTGTTCCGTGATAAGGCCTTTGGCAATCGCAGCTGCCGCAATTTTTTCCGGTGCAAGGCCCCGGCCGTCATCAGAGATGATAAGATTGACCTGCCCTGCATCGTGAAACGCCTTTAAAGTAATTGTCCCGGTGGCGTCCTTGCCCATCTGCTCTCTTTCCATGGGGGTTTCTATACCATGGTCCACAGAGTTTCTCACCAGATGGGTCAACGGGTCGTTGATGGCCTCCAGGATGGTTTTGTCCAGTTCCACCTCTTTGCCTATGATCTGCAGATCAATGGATTTTCCCAGCTGGTGGGACATATCCCTGACCACCCGGCTGAACTTGTTCAAAATGTTGGCGATGGGCTGCATGCGTGTCCGCATGATGGCTTCCTGGAGTTCAGAGGTGATCATGTCGATGCGCTGACTGGAAAGTTCAGTGGCTTTGGTATTGGCGGAATTGATTCCCTGCAGCAGCTGGTTGCGGCCCAGAACCAGTTCGCCGGCCAGGGTCATCAGGGTATCTAAAAGCCCCACATTGACCCGTAAAGACGACTGGGATTTCTGGCCGAGCTGGATGTCGCTTTCACTGGCGCCGGCCGGTGGTTTGGCAGCTTGTTTCATGGCAGGTGATCCGCCCTGGGCCGGCAGGTCTTTTTGTACCGGCGAAGTTTGTGCAGCCGGGGCCTCTGCTGCGAGCGGCGGAACAGCGGCGGGTGCCGGCATGGCAACCGCTTCTTTTGCCTGCATGGCTGCCGGCTGGGCATGGGCCGGCTCTGCTGTGGATGGGGCCGTCATTTTGTCTGTAACAGCATGGATATACGGATTGCGGACGTCAAACAGTGTTTCAGCCATATCATATTCGATAATGGATGCAAACAAGACCTGGAATGGTATTCTAAAAGAATCCAGGGGCTGTTCCAGGGTGCCCACACAATCAAAATCAATTCTGCAGTCGATGATGGTTCCGGTTTTCTGCAGGCTGTGCAGTACTTCAAGAGGGGTTTTGCCTTTGCGATGGATATCTGTGATCAGATCATACTCTACCAGAAACACATTTTTGCCTTCTGCCCAGGATTGTTCCAGATCATACAAGGAAATTTGTGGAAAGATCCGCTTGTCCTGCAGGGTGATATCCACCATTTGGGAAACCATGTCCTGTTTTTCTTCCGGCAAAGACGATCTGGTGATTTTTTCAAGGGCCTGGATGTGATGGGAAATATCGGTTTCATTGCTGGTCTGAATATTGTTCAGAAGGTTTTCCAGTTCATCAAAGCCCTTTAAAAGCACATTGATTCTGCTGGATTCAGGCGTCAGTTCATGGTTGCGGATGAGACCCAGGACATTCTCCAGATGATGGGCAAGTTCCTTGATAGTGGTTAATCCCATAAATCCGGCACCGCCTTTGATGGAGTGGGCGGCCCTGAAAACATTGTTCACCAGATCAAGGTCAATATTTTCTCCGGTTTCCTCTATGGACAACAGATCGGTTTCAATATCACCCAGGTGTTCAAGCGATTCTTCAATGTACATTTGCAGGGTTTCGTCATCTTCAAACATTACACCTCTCCTGAAGGATTTTTTTTGGAAATGGACAAAATTAGGCTTAATATCCAAGCAATTTACAGAAAATAACCAGGAAAGTCAAATTAAGAATCAAGCGCCGGTATCAGAGTTTACGGATAATATCATGGGGAGAAAAATTTTTTTCCAGCTGCAGAATCGCCGTGGTATTTGGCTGGGCATGTGCAATGGGTACTTTGTTTGCATCCCATAGGGCCACAATTGCTGATTCTGCTGCAGAAATTTTTGGCGAAAGTACCTGAACACGGTCTGTTCGGCAGAGTTTGTTTCTGATGCCCACCAGGTGACAGCCATCGTTCAGAGATGCCAGTATTTTCCCGATAAAGCTGTGGATTTTGCCCTGGTGGATATTTTTGTAATTGGGGGTTTGCGCCGCCGGGGTCTTAAAAAAAAATCCTGTGCCGTATTCCCGGTGAAATACCTGGTAAAGCTCATGCAGCCATTGGGTATTTAAAGTATAGGCTTTTGGATCAGCCATATAGGTATCAATGGCATCCCTGTATGTTTTCACCACTGCAGCCAGGTAGTGTATCCCTTTCATGCGGCCTTCTATTTTAAAAGAGGTGATACCTGCTTTTATCAATTCAGGCATATGGGAAATCATGCACAGATCTTTTGCGTTAAAGATATAGGTGCCCCGAAGGTCCTGGGTAACAGGATAAAATTCATTGGGCCGCAGTTCTTCCACAACTGCATACTGCCACCTGCAGGGATGGCTGCACAGGCCCCGGTTGCTGTCCCGGTTGCTCAGAAAAGTGCTCAGCAGGCAGCGGCCGGAATAGGAAATACACATGGCACCGTGGATAAAGACTTCAGTTTCAATGTCTGCCCTGGTGGTGATTTCATAAATTTCATCCAAAGACAGTTCTCTGGCAAGATTCACCCGCGTAACACCTGCCTTTTTCCAGAACCGGGCACTGTTGTAATTGGTGGTGTTGGCCTGGGTACTCAGGTGGATATCCACATGGGGAATAATGCTGCGGCTGAGCATAATGATTCCGGGATCGGAGACGATAATGGCATCTGGACCGATTTTCCCGATTTTTTTCAGAAAAATTTTAATCCGGTCCTGTTCATCATTTCGTGAATAGATGTTGCAGGCCAGATACACCTTGACATTGTGTGATCGGGCCAGGGCAACCGCCTGTTCCAGTTCCTGGTCCGTGAAATTGCCGGAATAGTTTCTGAGACTGAAATCCTTGCCTGCCAAATACACAGCATCTGCACCATAGTGAATGGCAATTTCCAGTTTTTCCATATTTCCGGCAGGGGCAAGAAGCTCCGGTCGTTCAGGAAAACAAAGATTGCGGTCAGGTGCTGTATCCATATCCTGCATGGGGTGTGCGGCCATTGGCTGGGTGTGGTGCCCCCGGCAGGAATCGAACCTGCGCTCAAGGATTAGGAATCCTATGCTCTATCCACTGAGCTACGGGGGCATTTTTTATTCGACAATCAATTTCTGGCCTGGAAATATTCTGCTGTTTTTACTCAGGCGGTTCAAAGCCAGGAGCCGATTTAAACTCATCTTGTGTTTTTTTGCAATTAAAAACGGGTTATCTCCGGATTTCACCTGGTAAACACCCCTGGAACCTGCAGGCGCGGTCTGGGCTGCCTGGATGGTAAGCACCTGCCCTGCGTGAAGTGTGGAACTGGTCAATCGGTTGGCTGCCATGATCTGTTTTGTGGTGGTGGAAAATTTTCTGGCAATAAGCCACAGGCTGTCTCCCTTACGGACCTTGTAGGTGACAGGGTTT
Organism: Desulfotignum sp.; assembly: GCA_035268565.1. GTDB lineage: Bacteria > Desulfobacterota > Desulfobacteria > Desulfobacterales > Desulfobacteraceae > Desulfotignum. Next base: position 23,997 of record DATFKQ010000132.1, read on the forward strand.
TTATTTGAGGAAACCCGGGCTGTTTTTGCCACCTGGGTGCCGGATCCTGAGCCGGGAATTTTAATAACTTTGCCGGCGATGATCCGATGGGCCCGGTTGATATTATTGGCTCTGGAAATGGCAGCCACCGAGGTTTTATATCGGTGTGCAATGCTGGACAGGGTCTCGCCCCTCCTGATTTTGTGGTGCACAAACAACTGGGGCGGAGAATAGGTTGTTTTGATTTTTTCCAGGCTGGCCAGAAACTGGTCAGCTTTTTCCTGCGGTATTTTAAGTTTATAATTTTCAGGGGGCAGCAGGCCGTAGCGTAATTCCGGATTCAAGGTTTTCAGTATATCTGCACCAATGCTGATTTCTCTGGCAATGTCTGCCAGACGGATCTGTTTTTGAATTTCAAAAGTTTTGTAGGGTATGGGACTCAGGGGATTTTGGGTATGTATGGCATAGGTATCCAGGTTCTGGATAATATGAAGGGTGGCCAGAAATCGTGGCACATAGCGGGCGGTTTCCCTGGGCAGATTCTGGTAAAGGTCCCAGAAATTGTCCAGATAATTGATTTTCTGGCGGCGGATAATCCGCAGGACCCTTCCTTCTCCGCAATTATAGGCCGCCAGAACCGTAGTCCAGTCACCAAAAAGGTTGTGCAGCTCTTTGAGGTATGCAATGGCTGCCCGGGTTGATTTTTCGGGGTCCATGCGTTCGTCTATATAATAGTTGCGGGTCAAACCGAATTTGTAGCCGGTGGAGGGAATGAACTGCCATAATCCCAGGGCTCTGGCAGAGGACAAGGCACGCAGCTTGAAGCCGCTTTCAATCAAAGGAAGCCAGGAAAGTTCCTCAGGCAGGCCGGCCGCCCGCAACTGGGCGACAATATATGGTCTGTATCGGCTCGAACGTTCCAGGGAACGGATGAAAAAATTTTTTTCCGGTCCGGTGAGGCGCTTGATTTCTTTTTTTACATGGTCGTTCATGGTGATGGGAATTTCATCATGGGAACCTGGTACAACAACCTGGCGGGAAGCATAGATTTCAAGGATGCGCTTGGAAATCAGAAACCGGACATCATCTTTTTGCTGTGTATATTCAAGGGATTGGTCCGGATCAATTTCTATAATAAACGAATAGGCATTATCAAGATGGGAAAGCGCTTCTTCGAGCCTGCCGGCTTCCCACATTTCCTGGGCCAGATTGCAGAACTCAAGGGCCTGATCAATTTTCGTCTGTTCAGAAGCACTGGCCCCGGAAATCTCGGTTTCCGTTTCTGCAGAAGCAGTCTCTGAAACAGGAACGTCCACGGCAGCGGTGTCAGATGACATTGGCAAACCGGACAGGTCGGGGTCGCCGGTTGGTCCGTTGGTTGACTCACCGGCAAAAGCACTGTCCGGTCTGTCCTCTTCAGGGGCATCTGATAAACCTGTGGTATCTGATAAAACAGAGGGTTTCTGACTGTCTGTCACAGCTGTCTGGTCAATTTTGTCAGGGTTCATCCCCCGGGAAGGGGAGACCGAGTTCTGATATGACTGCTGACACCCTGTGAAAAGAATCAATGCTGTGATGGTCGTGACAAACTGGGAAAGTTTCAATTATCCTCCTCCGGGAAAAACAAGCTGATTCGATTTTGAAAATTCAGCTGATACTTAATAAATTCAAGCAAAGTTGTCAATAGTAAAGGCTGTTTAACGGTTGTCTCAACTGGATTCCGATCCAAAAAACGACAAGTCCGGGTTTCTTTGAATCTTTGTCCGGGTGGTTGTCTTTTGGAAAATCCCCTGATAAAATATTTTTATCTTGTAATGCCGGATTTAATGATGTATATAGATCAGATTGCATGAATTTTGGTTTACCAGGCTGTTGAACTTGTTTTTCGGGGAGTCTGGAACGTCATGGATATTAAGGAAGTCCGGTATGCAAAGGCAATTGGGCGGATATTGGGAGGCCGGGGCAGGCAATTTTTTGTCACTGGCCAAAAATTGTGAAAAAAGAACTTGATAAACCCAATGTGCTCTGTTATTATCACCCGGTCTTTTTGTCGTGATAAAGATTGCTGCAAATTGATGGGCCGATATAGCTCAGTTGGTAGAGCATCTCACTTGTAATGAGAATGTCCTCCGTTCGATTCGGGGTATCGGCTCCAGCTGTAACTTGGGTGGGGTTCCCGAGTGGTCAAAGGGATCAGACTGTAAATCTGACGGCTCAGCCTTCGGAGGTTCAAATCCTCCCCCCACCACCATGATTTATGTAGGAGATCTTGATAGCGGTCGTTACTACATGATAGCTGATAAATGGTCAGCTATATGGGTTATCGTTGTGCGGGAGTAGCTCAGTTGGTAGAGCTTCAGCCTTCCAAGCTGAATGTCGCGAGTTCGAGCCTCGTCTCCCGCTCCAGCCATGAGGATCCCCGCGCAGTAAGAGTGAAAGTAATTTGAGTTGGCGTTTTGTGCCCATGTAGCTCAGTCGGTAGAGCGCTTCCTTGGTAAGGAAGAGGTTCACCAGTTCGATTCTGGTCATGGGCTCCATAACCAATGGCAGGAGGGATTAAGAAAATGGCTAAAGAAAAATTTGAGCGGAAAAAGCCGCACGTAAACATCGGCACGATTGGTCATATTGACCATGGCAAGACCACGTTGACCGCCGCGATTACAAAACATGCCGGGCTCAGGGGCAATGCCACCTATGTGCCGTTTGATGAGATTGACAAGGCGCCGGAAGAAAGAGAACGTGGTATCACCATTGCAACCGCCCATGTG
>DATFKQ010000133.1:0-37352 GCA_035268565.1 Desulfotignum sp.
ATGCCAGAACAAAAATCAGGCCGGTTTCAGACAACGGACAACAAAGATGCGTTTTGCCAAAAGCAAGATATGAAAAAGGAAAATCCCATGACCGACAACAAAGTGGACCGCCTGATCCAGCGCATACAGGATGCCACCGGCATCAGTTCCCAGTCTGAACTGGCCAGGGAGCTGGGCATCAACCGCTCAGGCATCACCCATGCCCGCAACAAAAACCAGATACCTGAAAAATGGGTGATCAAGCTGTACCGGCAGTTCGGGCTGCATCCCGGGTGGATAGAATCCGGCACAGGGCCGGTGTTTATGCACAAAACCGGTGAAGATGATGCAGAATTCAAACATATTCCCAAGGTGGCGGCCCGGCTGTCTGCAGGTTCCGGATCATTTGACTGTGATGCACAGGTCGCGGAACACCTGGCATTTTCCGCTGCCTGGCTGGCCAGGAAAGGGTCATCCAAAAGCATGGTGGCCCTGGAGGTGTTCGGCCATTCCATGGAACCGGTTATCAAAGAAGGGGACACCGTGCTCATTGACCAGTCCCAGACACAGATTCTGGCCGGGGCCATCTATGCTGTGGGCGTGGATGACACCATTCTGGTCAAGCGGCTGGAAAAACATCCGGACAAGCTGGTTCTGTGCAGTGACAACACGGATTTTTCCCCTATTTATCTGGAAAAAGATGCATGCGAAAAGGTGCGCATTCTGGGCAAGGTTATCTGGAGCTGCAGGGAATACCGGTAAGTGGCGCTCAGGCCGGCAGAACAATGCCGGGCTTTTTTTGCCGGCGCTGTTTAGTTTTTTCAACAAAAGATGAAAAAAGACACCAATACAGTTTTGAAAGGAGACACACCAATGCAACTGACATCCAAGATTTCCCAGGCAGGGACCAGGGCCGCTGATACCGGATTCCGGGCACATACAAAAATACAGATTATAGCAGGCGGCTGCATCTGGGTGGCAGGCCTGCTCATTGCCGGCAGTGACAGCCCGTACATGCCCTGGCTCAATGTTTTCGGGGCAGGTGTTTTCTCAGGAATCAGCCTGATTTTAGGCAAACTTTTGTCCCGCCTGGAAACACCGGTTTCAGACAGCCGTGCTGCTGACTGCCGGTCCCGGGGCAGAACTGATCCGCCCGAAAACCGGGAAAAAAAGACCGGCGGCATCATCCTGCCCCATGTTATGGGTCCCCAGGGTCGCATTTTTTCAAATTTTTGAAAAAATGCGAAAATAAAATTGCAATCCTTCAAGGGTTTTTTGTTGTACATTTGCCGGGAAAACCCGTATACACCCCTACCAGGGTCTGCTGTATGACTGAATGCCAATTCAGTTGTGTTATGGCATGGTTTCTGCTAATATGCTTTGCCGTGTCCGGTAGGGCTGCTGTATGACAGCGGTGCAGACTGTGCCGGGGGCAGCAGAATTTAATTTTTTAGATGACTATTAATATAAGGATGTGCATATGAGTTTTCAGGCAAAACTGACGTCCGGGGAATTTGTGGTGCTGGCTGAAATGGATACCCCCAAGGGTGTGGATATATCTGATCTGGTTACCAATGTAAGATATCTTAAGTCACGGGTGGATGCTGTGGTTATTCCAGACCTGGACAACGGGGTGATGCACCTGGGTGCGCTGGCCGGCGGTGCGGTTATGCGCCAGCAGGGCATGGAACCGCTGATTCATGTGTGCGGCCGGGACAAAAACCGCATGGCACTCCAGGCAGATCTTCTGGCGGCCCATGTCCTGGGCATTCACAATCTCATGGTGGTGAAAGCAGAAGACATGATCAACGGTGATCACCCGGATGCCAAAACCGTGGATGACCTGGATGACCTGGGCATTCTGGCCATGATCCGGTCGCTGACCACGGGCACGGACCTGGCTGGATTTGAGCTGCGGGGCAAACCCGATTTTTTGCCGGGTATCGCCGTTCCCCCCATTGCCGATGAAGCGCAGCTGGAAGAACAGGTGGAAGATGCCCGCAGCAAAGTTGCTGCCGGCGCCCGTTATATCATGCTTCAGCCGGTGTTTGACCTGGCCTTTTATACGCTGATCATCGAGGCCTTCGCCACCTTGCATGTACCGGTTATTCCCTCTGTTTTTCTGCTTAAAAACGTGGGTATGGCCAGGTATATTTCCATAAATGATCCGGGATCGCGTCTTTCCGAGGACCTGATCCGGCGGATCCGCAAAGCAAAGGACCGTGACACCGAGTGTATTGCCATCGCCGGTGAAATGATCCGTTCCCTCAAGGGTATCTCCCGGGGAATCAAGATATCCGCTCTGGGCTGGGAAGACCGGCTGCCGGCTATCCTGGACAGTGCAGGACTATAGAAAGCAAACTTAACCCGAGAAGATCCGTTTTGCATGTATGGGTCTGTTTGTGCCGGTCCTGATGTCTGACGGATATCCGTAAATAAATATAGGTTACTCATGCAAAAAAATAATAGTTCAGAAAATTCGCTGTCCCCTGACAGACGCGTGCTGGTTATCGGGGGCGGTGTCGGCGGAATCCGGGCTGCCCTGGATCTGGCGGAATCCCGGCGTGATGTGCTGCTCATCGACAAATCCTATGCCATCGGCGGATTGATGACCCAGCTGGACAGAACTTTTCCCACCAACAACTGTGATCTGTGTACGGTATCCCCATACCTGTCCCAGGGGGCCAGAGAACGCCACCTGGAAATCAAACCCATGACCAGGCTCACCCGGCTGGAAGGGGAGGCCGGGGCATTTACCGCCACCCTGGAGACCGAACCCCGGTACATCGACACAGACAAGTGCACCGCCTGCGGCGAGTGTGCCAAACAGTTTCCGGACGCAGTAAGGGTCACTCCGGGGCTTGATCCCCGGGCCCCTACCTGTATGCGCTACCCCCAGGCAACCCCGTTTGCCTTTTCCATTGATATGGAAAAAATCACTGACCTTGCCGCTTTGAAAAAGGTCTGCCGGGCAGATGCCATCCTGGCTGATGACACCCCTGTCCAGACAAAGATGGATGTGGCATCAGTGGTGCTGTGTGTGGGTGCGGATCTGTTTGATCCGGCAGTGCTGGACAATTACGGGGGCGGAAAATTTGACAATGTGGTCACCGGCCTGGAATATGAGCGGATCATGTCAGCCTCAGGTCCTTTCCAGGGCAGCCTGGTGAGAAAATCCGACGGCAGACGGCCCGAAAAAGTGGCCTGGATCCAGTGCGTGGGCTCCAGGGGCATCAACAAAGGCGATGTGCCCTATTGTTCCGGGGTCTGCTGCATGTATGCCCTTAAAGAAGCCATGGTCACCAGAGAACGGTTTGGAGACGATATAGACACCACCATCTTTTTCATGGACATGCGCACCCATGGCAAGGATTATGAGCTGTATTTCAACCGGGCCAGGGATGAATACAAGATCCGGATGATCAGAAGCCGGCCCCACTCCATCGTGGAAACAGCAGATACGAAAAATCTGTCCATCACCTATGCGCTGGAGGAAAAACCGGTCCAGGAAACAGAAGAGTTCGACATGGTGGTGCTGTCCACAGGATTCCGGGTGGGCGAAGACACAAAAAACCTGGCCGATATTCTGGGCATTGACCGCAATCCATATGATTTTGCCGCCACCCATCCGTTCAACCCGGTGCTCACTTCAAAACCCGGGGTGTATGTGTGCGGTGTCATTGAAAGCCCCAAAGACATTCCGGAAACCATGGTCCAGGCCTCTGCAGCCGCATCCATGGCTGTCACCGACCTGCCTGTGACACCCAAAGACCGGGACATGGAAGACCTGTTTCCCCCGGAGCGGGATGTGCGGGGAGAAGATCCCAGGATCGGTGTGTTTGTCTGTGACTGCGGATTCGAGATCGGCGGGGTCCTGGATGTGGAAAAACTGCTTGCATCTGCTGACACCCATTCTGATGTGGCGGTTGCCAGGGCTGTGGGATACGGGTGTTCCTCCGAGTCCATGGCCAGTATTGAAGCCATGATAAAAGAAAACAACCTGAACCGGGTGGTTATCGGCGGGTGTTCCCCCAGGACCCATGAAACCAAATTCCAGGACCTGCTCCAGCGGGTGGGATTGAACAAATACCTGGTGGAGATTGTCAATCTGCGGGACCAGAATACCTGGACCCATATGAACGTACCGGACCAGGCCCAGAGCAAGGCGGTCAAACTGCTCAATGTGGGTATTGCCGGGGTGAGGAAAAACCGGCCGCTTATTGACCATACCCTGCCCATGAGCCGGAATGCACTGGTGGTGGGCGGCGGTGTCACCGGCATGACCGCAGCCCTGAAACTGGCAGACCAGGGGGTTAAAACCTATATTGTGGAACGGGCCCCTGCCCTGGGCGGTCTGGCCAGATCCATCCGCAAAACCATTGAAGGAGAGGATGTGGGCATTTTTGTCCAGGACCTGGTTAAAAAGGTTATGGCCCATGACAACATCCAGGTGCTGACCCGCTCCATTATCGTTGACCACTCCGGCATGCCCGGGCTGTTTAAAACCGGCATCCAGACCGGGGTGCGCATGAACTATATGCAGATTGACCACGGGGTGACGGTGCTGGCAACCGGGGCAATGGCCAACCGGCCGCCCCAGTACGGCCTGGGCACTTATGCCGGCGTCATGACCCAGCTGGAAATGGATGCCTTGCTGGAAGATGAAGCGGATAAGATAAGAGATATGGACCAGGTGGTCATGATCCAGTGCGTGGGCTCCAGGGAACCGGAAAACCCCAACTGCTCCAGAATCTGCTGCCAGGCAGCCATGAAAAATGCTTTGAGAATAAAAGAAATCAGCCCGGACACCCAGATATATGTTTTGTACCGGGATATGCGCACCTACGGATTCCAGGAGGAATATTACCGCAAAGCCAGGGATCTCGGGGTAAAATTCATCCGGTTTTCCCTGGACACAAGACCAGAGGTGAAGGATGCCGGCAATGCCCTTTCCGTGCTTGCCCATGATTTTATTTTAGACAGTGACATTGAAATTGCTGCAGACTGCGTGGTCCTGAGCACAGGGCTTATTGCTGATGATGAAACCACGGAAGATCTGGGCCTTATGTTTCATCTGCCCAGAACAATTGATAATTATTTTCTGGAAGACCATGTGAAACTGCGGCCGGTGGATATGGCCCAGCGGGGATTTTTCCTGGCCGGCACAGCCCATTCCCCCAAAACCATCAGGGAAAGCATTACCCAGGCCCAGGCAGCAGCCGGCCGGGCCCAGACCCTGCTGGCCAAAAAAGAGATCAACCTGGGGGCCTGCGTGGCAAAGGTGGATCCTGATAAATGCGCTTCCTGCCTGGTGTGTGTGCGGGCCTGCCCCTTTGATGTGCCTTTTATCAATGCAGAAGGGGTCTCCCAGATTGATGCGGACAAATGCCATGGATGCGGGGTGTGTGCCGGAGATTGTCCTGCCAAGGCCATTCAGCTGCTGGCCTATGAAGATGATCAGATCCTGGCGAAATTAGACGGCTTATTCGAGAGGTAAATATTTATGGAAAATTTTGAACCTGAAATTGTCGCATTCTGCTGCCATTACTGTGCATACACTGCAGCAGACATGGCTGGCAGCAAACGCATATCCTACCCATCCAATGTCAAGATCATCCGGGTGCCCTGCACCGGAAAGGTGGATGCCATCCATTTGATGAAAGCCCTGGAAAAAGGGGCTGACGGGGTTTACGTGGCTGGATGTTTAGAAGGGGACTGCCATTTTAAAAACGGCAATCTCCGGGCCCGGGCCAGAGTGGACCGGGTGAAAAAAGTGCTCACCGAACTGGGATGGGAACCTGAACGGGTGGGCATGGTTAACATGTCCGCCGGCATGGGCGAAAAATTTGCCGAAACTGCCAGAGAATTTACTGAAACCATAAAAAAACTGGGCCCCAGTCCTGGAAAACTTACCGGGAATGAAAGCAAGGCTGCCAGTTAAACACCATATCTTCGGAGAATATACATGATTACAGCAGAACAAAAACCCATACAGGAAATTATCCAGTATATTGCACCCTACAGCAGGATCCTTCTGGTGGGCTGCAATGAATGTGTGACTGTCTGTGCAGCCGGCGGCAGAAAAGAGGTCGGCCTGCTGGCATCCGCGCTTCACCTGAACAGCCTCAAACAGGGCAAAACCATAGATATCAAGGAAATCACCCTGGAACGGCAGTGTGATCCGGAATATGTTGAAGAGCTGGCTCCGTATATTGACGGGGCGGATGCCGTGGTTTCCATGGCCTGCGGCTGCGGTGTGCAGTCTGTTGCCGGCCGGTTCAAGACGTCCCCTGTGTTTCCGGCGGTCAACACCCGGTTCATGGGTGCTTCTCTGGGCCAGGGTGTCTGGGCTGAGCGGTGCAAAGGCTGCGGAGACTGCGTTCTGGGTATCACCGGCGGTATCTGTCCTGTGGCACGGTGTTCCAAACACCTGTTCAACGGTCCCTGCGGCGGTACCTCCAACGGCCAGTGCGAAATCAGTCCGGACGTGGATTGTGCCTGGCGCCTCATCTGGGAACGGTTGAAAGAACTGGGCATGGAAAACAGATATGAGGATCTCATGAATGCAAAGGACTGGAGACCTGGTGGCGCCGCCGGACCCGGAAAAATTATCAGGGAGGATTTGGCACAATGAACACAGAAAGCAGACTTGAAAAAATTCTGGCATCCGGTGAACTCGCAGTGACCTCTGAGTGCGGTCCCCCCCGGGGCGCACTGCCTGAGAAGGTCAAGGAAAAATCAGCCCTGCTCAAAGACCATGTGGACGGCATCAATGTCACTGACAACCAGACCGCCATGGTCAGGATGTCCTCTTTTGCCGCAGCCGTCATCATCAAGCAGATGGGGCTGGACCCCATCATGCAGATGGTGGCCCGGGACAGAAACCGGCTGGCCATGCAGAGCGATATCATCGGGGCCTACGCCTTTGGCATCAACACCATGCTGTGCCTGTCCGGTGACCATGCCAAGTTCGGGGACCATCCCATGGCCCAGGGCGTGTTTGATCTTGATTCCGTGCAGATGATCAACATGGTCCGGCGCATGCGCGATGAAGAAACCTTCCAGGGGGGTGCCAAGATTGACGGGGCCCCCAAAATGTTTATCGGTGCGGCTGCCAACCCCTTTGCCGATCCCTTTGAACTGCGGGTCATGCGCCTGGCCAAAAAAATCAAGGCAGGTGTTGACTTTATCCAGACGCAGTGTATTTTTAATCTTGATAAATTTGAAGAATGGATGAAAGGGGTGACCGACCGGGGCCTGGATGAAAAAGTGCATATCCTGGCAGGCATAACCCCCATGAAATCCGTGGGCATGGCCCGGTACATGAAAAACAAAGTGCCGGGAATGGATATTCCCGATGCAGTGATCAAGCGGCTGGAAGGGGTTTCCAAGGAACAGCAGCCGGAAGAGGGCATAAAAATGGCAGTGGAATCAATTGAGCGCATCAAAGCGATCAAAGGGGTTCACGGGTTTCATATCATGGCCATTGAATGGGAAGAAAAAGTGCCCCAGATTGTTGAACAGGCCGGGCTTTATCCCAGACCTGCGGTGTAGATGCCGGGTGTAATATACAAAGACAGATACCAAAAGTCTTGTCAGGACAAAAACTATAAGGAGATCGTAACATGAGCGAACAAAAACTCATTCTGGTGGTAGATGATGATCCGGATCTGGTGGAGGCTGTCTCCATGAAGCTGGAAGCCAAAAATTTCCGGGTGGCCAAAGCCTATGATGGTGTGGAAGCCATGGACCGCATCAAAGAGGAAAAACCGGCCCTGGTGATTCTGGATGTGATGATGCCCCGGAAAAATGGATGGGATGTGTGCGAGGAGATCAAAAACAGTGATGATCTCAAAGACATTGCCGTGGTGCTTTTGACCGCAGTGGCGGATTCCGTAAAAACCACCAGCTATACCCACCATGACGGCAAAACCACCCTGGCGGATGATTATATCCCCAAACCCATCGACCTGGATGAACTTATGGAGATCGTGAATGATCATTGCAGTTAATCTGCTTTTTTTGTTTATTCTGCCTGCATAACCATAACGCTGCTGATGGCGGGGAGCGCAAACAGCTTCCCGCCATCATGGCTTTTTGCAACCTATTGTGTGCCCGACCATGAAGCAGATATCCATTAACGGCATCCGCCTGGGCAGAAAAATGGTTCAGGCGGTCCGATATTCGGTGCCCGGACAAAACAATCCCCCGGTGTATCAGACCCTGGCCCGCCACCGGATCAATATGGTCTGTGCCGGACTGCATTACCTGGACAAAACCCGGGTGTTTTCCTGCTGCCTGGAAGCAGAACACAGACAAACTGCGGCCCGGCTTCTGGAAGATGTCTCTGATCTGCCGGATGTGTGCATGGTTTCCATTTATCCCCACCACAGCAGCCCTGCGGTTCCCGGAACACTGCTCCAAATGATGGGGCAGGCCGGCATCGGATTTGCGCACCTGGTGTCTTCTCCTGCCATGGTATGTGTGGTCATTGATATCCGTGACCAGAACCGGGTTATTTCCCTTGTGGAATCCGCTTTTGACCTTCCACCGTCCCACACCCCTTATTTTCAGGAAATCACAGAAGATATTTCCTGTTTTCTGCAAAAATACCCGGAGACCCGGGCCTTTTATGTGGAAGAAAAAATCAAGACCTATGGTATCGGGCTCACCCCCGGCCTGGCACTGCACCAGATATCCTGTACTGGTACAGAACTGGCAGATGCCGGTGCACACCTGGCTGGTATGGCCCAATCGGGTAAAAAATTTTATTTTGTGTCTGCCATGCCCGGGCCTGACCATGCATATGACCTGTTTCTGCTGACAGATCCAGGTGCGGGTACCACTTCGACAATGACCGCGGATTTCATCAGTTTTCACGGTCCCCATTTCGGGGACCGGTACAAGATTCTGGGAACTGCCATGGACTGTCTTGGGGCCGGCGGGGTACCGGTTATTCTGGTGGGGTGCACCGGTGCCAGCATCAGCCTGGTGGTGCCGGAAGGCCGGGGGCAGGATGCCGGAAATGCCCTTGCCAGTGGATTTGAAGCCCCATGAAACAGGACAACCACAGCCCTGAAGAACTGTTCTGGCGGCTCAGGCTGTTTGATTCTCTGTCCTATCCGTCGGTGATGATTTCTCCGGACAAGACCGTGGTGGGGGCCAACAAAAAGTTTTATGATGTTTACAGCCTGTCTCCTGAAGACATCCTGGGCAAAAAGTGTTTTCATTCCTTTTTGTACAAGGACACCCCCTGCAACTCAGAAGCCTGTCCCATCTCCCGGGTGATCAAGAACAAGGAAGTGCACACCTATACCCTCAAGCACCAGTACAAATGGGAGGAGCGGGTGTTTTCTCCGATTTTTGATGACAACGGGGAGGTGGCGTTTGTGCTTTCCAGCATCCGGGACATCACCCGCACCAAATCCCTGGAAAACCAGCTCATCGGGGTCAAGGAATTCATCACCCGGGTGATTTATGCCTCTGCCAGTGCCATTGTGGCAGCAGACCGGTCCGGCAGGATCGAGCTGATGAATTCCGTGGCCAAGGAGTTGTTCGGCGCGTTTAACGGCGGGGAGGGAACCATCACCCATGCAGAACAGCTGTATCCGCCGGGAAAAGCCAAAGAGATCATGCGCATGCTGCGGGATGAAAAAATCGGGGGCAGAGGCAAGCTGATCATTCCCAGAACCACCATTGTCAATGCCAAAGGCGAAGAGATCCAGGTGGAGATGTCAGCGGCCATCATCTATGATGAACACGGCAACGAATCCGCCACCATGGCCATCTACAATGATCTCAAGGACAAGATCAAGGTTGAAAAACAATTAAAACTGACCCAGAAGCAGCTGGCCCAGTCGGAAAAAATGGCATCTCTGGGACAGCTGGCAGCCGGGGTGGCCCATGAAATCAACAACCCCTTGACCGGGGTGCTGTTTTATGCCAGCCTGCTTTTGGAGCGCCCGGATCTGGATGCAGATGCAAAAGAAGATCTCAATTATATTGTGGAAGATGCCGACCGGTGCAAAAATATTGTCAAAAGCCTTCTGGTGTACAGCCGGAGCACGGATTCCAACAAGCGCATCGTCCAGATCAACGAGATTGTGGAACAGAGCCTGAAACTGATCAGGGACCAGAAAAAATTCCGCAATATCCAGACCCGGCGGTATCTGTCCGAAGAGATGATGCTCATCAATGCCGATACCAGCAAACTGAACCAGGTGATCATCAATCTGGTGATCAATGCGGCAGATGCCATGCACGGCAATGGCAAAATCACTTTGCACACCTACAAGGACAAACCCCATAAAAAGGTGTTTCTGGAAGTAAAGGATACAGGTGAAGGTATTCCCAGAGAAAATCTGTCCAAAATTTTTGATCCTTTTTTCACCACCAAGGAGGTGGGAAAAAGCACCGGTTTAGGCCTGAGCATTGTGTACGGCATCATCGAAGAACACGGCGGTAAAATTGCCGTCAAGAAAACCGGAGCCAAGGGAACCACATTCATCATTGAATTTCCTTTGTACCTGCCCACGGAAGACGGGCCCCATTTTTGCGATCCCTCTATGCTGGAATAAAAAACAACACCCGGCAACGGGTTTTACATGATAACAGGAAACTTGCTGATATGTCCCAATTACCAACCAGTGATGAAAAAAACACAGCCCATGGTGCTGTTCTGCAGCCTGATGACAAAGATATCTTTTTTAAGCCCCGGGTCCTGGTGGTGGATGATGAAGAACGGATCCAGAAAGCCTGCCACCGCCTGCTCACCCGGGAAGGCTGCGATGTGGCCATGGCGGACAACGGGATAAAGGGTCTGAAGATGATCGACGAGGCCCATTTTGATATTGTTCTGCTGGATCTGATGATGCCCGGGATGTCGGGCATGGATGTGCTGACCGGGATCAAGGCCCGGCACCCGGATACCGTAATTATTGTCATCACCGGATATGCCACCCTGGAGCATTCCATTGAAACCATGAAAAAAGGGGCGTTTGATTTTTTATCCAAGCCGTTTTCTCCCCAGGAACTGCGGGTGGTGATATCCAAAGCCATTGAGTTTATCCGCACCCTTCAGGATATCTCCAGTGAAAAATCACGCATGCGGGTCATGGTGAATACCCTGAGAGAGGGGGTGTTGACCACAGATCACCAGAAACGCATTGTTCTGGCCAATCCGGCTTTTTTAAAGACGATCGGTTCTGCCAAACGGTCTGCCATCGGCCAGGATGTCAGGGATGTTGTGGAAGACCCGCGGATTCTGGAAATGATCGATCAGGCCATTGCCCAGCCCGGGGACCAGTTCGCTGAAATCACTGATGAGATCACCCTGGCAGCTGAAGAAGACCGGGAAGAGAAGGTCATCGGTATCCGGTGTATCCCTTTCCGGGACCGGCTCCACCGGAACCTGGGGGCGGTAACGGTATTTCATGATATCACCGCCTTGAAAAAAATGGACCAGCTGAAATCAGATTTTGTCTCCATGGTGGCCCATGAAATCAAAAGTCCCTTGAATTCCATTCTCATGCAGCTCAAAGTGGTTCTGGACGGCCTGGCAGGGGATCTGACCGAAAAGCAGACCCAGATCCTGTCCAGGAGTGCTGACAAAATCACCTCTCTTTCAGACCTGGCAGCAGAGCTGCTGGATCTGTCCAAAATTGAATCCGGACTCATCAACCAGGAACGCGAGGAACTCAATCTGTCCCGCCTGATTGCAGAACAGGTGCAGTTCTACCGGGGACAGGCTGATGCCAAATCCATCCATCTCACCAAAAAACCCTGCCCGGATGACATGTTTGTCATGGGCAACCGCACCAATATTGAAGAGGTGCTGGCCAACCTGATTTCCAATGCCATCCGGTATACCCCTTCCAATGGGAAGATAACGGTATGGTGCGACAAGGACGATGATTTTGTCAATATCCATGTGGAAGATACAGGACTTGGCATCCCCGAAGAGTACAAAGCCCAGATATTTGACCGGTTTTTCCGGGTCAAGAATGAAAAAACCCGGTATATCAATGGTACCGGCCTGGGCCTTGCCATTGTGAAAAGTATTGTGGAATCCCATAACGGCGTAATCGATGTAACATCACAGGAAGGCCGGGGGAGCTGCTTCACGGTGAGTCTGCCCATATCCCAGTACAAGATATAAGATACAAGGTCCGGCTTTTTTTCTTGTCATTTGGACCAAAAAATCATATGCATGGCATGAACAAAAGCAAACTGATTTTTTAAAGCGGGGTCTTGCGTGCACAACGATGCCAGACTGGAAAAAAGCGAGCGGCTGAACCTGGTACTCACCACCATCCGGGATGTGGGCCGGCTGCTCATCAGCCAGCGGGACAAAGGCAGGCTGGTGCAGGGGATCTGTGATATCCTGGTGGGCAAGCGCGGATACTACAACGCCTGGATCGGCCTCATGGACCAGGAGGGCAGGGTCTTTCTGGTGGCGGATTCCGGGTTTGCCGGCCGGTTTGAAAAGGTGCGCACCCAGATCCTGGACCAGAAATTTACCCGGTGTATCAAAAAAACCCTGGCATCGGATCAGGTGTTTGCTGTTCTGGATCCGGTAAAAGAATGTGCCCAATGTCTGCTTGCCCACGGGTATGCAGACCGGGGCGGACTGGCTGTAAGCCTTGTCCATGAGCAGCGCAGTTTCGGGTTCATGGTGTTGTCCATTCCCAGACAGCTGGCAGCAGACCAGACCGAAAAGCACATTGTCAAAGAGATGGCTGATGACATTGCTGCAGCCCTGTACCGTCTGGATCTGGAGGAAAAACAAAAAAAAGCGGAACTGGCCACCCAGAAGAGCCGGGCCCGGTTCAAAACCCTGATCGAAAATTCCCTCAACTATATTTCCATTATCCAGAACCATGAGGTTGTCTATCAGAAATCCGGCCAGCGCAAGGTGCACTCTTTGATGACCCATGTGTTCAATCCGCCGCAGTTCTCCCATGTTTATGCCGGTGACAGAGAACGGATCAGGCAGAAATACCAGGATCTTCTGGCAGGACAGATCCACCGTATGGAAGAGGATTTCAGGTATTACCCCAAAGGATCGGATCAGGCTGCCTCTGAAGTAAGATGGGCGTTGATTTCCGCCACCATGATCGATTATCTCGGGGTGCAGTCTGTGCTCACAAACATCATGGATATCACCGATTCCAAGGAAGTGGAAAATTTTTTGCGTATCCAGGACAAGATGACATCCTTAGGACGGGTCACCGCAGGCATTGCCCATGAAATCCGCAATCCTTTGTCCGGGATCTATATTTATCTCAAAGCCTTAAAAAAGATTTACAATGAAATGGGAGACATCACAAAGGTGGTGTCCATTATTGACAAGATTGAACTGGCTTCGGACAAGATTGAATCCATTATCAAGCGGGTCATGGATTTTTCCAGACCAGGCCAGCCCAGGTTTGTGTTTGCCAATCTCAACACCTATATCGATGAGGTCACCAAACTCACTGCCGTGACCCTGCGCAAAAGCGGCATACGGTTTGTCAAACACCTGGATCCGCATATCCCGGAGTGTTATGTGGAGCCCCACCTCATTGAACAGGTGATCCTCAACCTGATCACCAATGCAGCAGAAGCCATGAAAAATTTTTCCGGGGAAAAACTGATTCAGCTGGCCACCACCAGCACCTTTGACCATGTCATCATCCAGATCAATGACACCGGCCCGGGAATCCCCATATCCCGGCAGTCCAAAGTATTTGATCCGTTTTATACCACCAAGACCAATTCATCAGGCATCGGGTTGAGCATCTGCCACCGGATCATCCTGGACCACGGCGGGGTGCTCAAACTTACTTCCGCAGAAAACAAAGGCACCCGGTTCACCATTGAACTGCCGTTGAAAACCAGGAACGGCAGCAGGGAAACCAGGGACGGCAGCAGCAGGTGATCCGGTACAGCATCGCCATTGTGGATGATGAGCAGACCATCCGGGACGGGCTGGATATGGTGCTGGCAGACACCTATGATCTGGACCTGTACAGGGATGCGGAAAGTTTTGCCGCAGCCCTGGCCGACAAGGTGCCGGATCTGGTGCTCATGGATATCGGCCTGCCCGGCATGAGCGGCATCGAGGCCCTGGAACTTGTCAAGGCACAGCATCCGGGATTGCCTGTGATCATGATCACAGCCTTTGAAGATATCCAGATGGTGATCCGGTCCATGAAACTGGGGGCATTTGATTTCATCCTCAAGCCCATCAACCCGGACCTGCTGGAACTGACCATCCAGAAGGCGGTTTCCTCCATTGCCCTGGTCAAGGAAGTCCAGCTGCTCCAGGAAAAATTTCTCCGGGAAAACGAGCCCTGCTTTATCGGGGAAAGCAAAAACATTGAAGATATTATGGATTTTATCAACCTGGTGTCCAGCAGCCCGGACACCCCCATCATGATCCTGGGGGAAACCGGGACAGGCAAGGAGCTGATCGCCAAAGCCATCCATGCCAGAAGTCCGGTATTCCAGGGGCCGTTTGTGGCGGTGAACTGTTCGGCATTTCCTGAAGACCTGCTGGAATCAGAGCTGTTCGGGTATGAGGCCGGTGCATTTTCCGGGGCCAGGCACCAGGGCAAAAAAGGATTTATAGAAGAAGCCCACCAGGGGACCCTGTTTCTGGATGAGGTGGCAGACCTGAGCCCGGCCGGCCAGGCCAAACTGCTCAGGTTCCTGGAAAACGGTGAATTTTACAAAGTAGGGGGCACCCGCACCTACAAGGTATCCACCCGGGTGGTGTCTGCCACCAACAAGAATCTGGATGAACTGGTTGCAGCAGGCAGGTTCAGAAAAGATCTGTATTTCCGGCTCTGTGTGGTCAAGGCCGATATTCCTTCTTTGAATGAACGGCCAGATGATATCCTGCCCCTGGCCAAGTATTTTCTTTTGCAGTTCAATGAAAAATTCGGCAAATCTTTGACTGGATTTACAAAAGATGCCAGACAGCGCCTGGTATCCCACACCTTTACCGGCAATGTCAGGGAATTGAAAAACATTGTGGAGCGGGCTGTGCTGGTGGCCAAAAATGATCTGGTGGATACGCAGGAACTGGGGCTCGTACAAGACACTGCCGGCGGAACAGCACCTGAGCGTCTGTCATCCCAGGACCGGAAAAACAGCCCTGGGAATTCTGAAAGTTCTGAATACCCTGAACCATCTGAACACACGGTGCCCCTCCCTGACAAAGGCGTGGTTCTGGGAAAGCTTTTGTCAGACATGGAACATGCCTATATGGCAAAAGCCCTGAACCAGACCAGGGGCAATGAAAGCCAGGCAGCAAGGCTTTTGCACATGAACCACCACACTTTCCGCTACCGCTGGAAAAAATTGAACAAAAAAGGTTAGACCCCCTGGATGCCTGCAGGCTGCTTTACCACGGTCAACAGCATCTTGAACCGGGAGGCGGCAGCCACGGAATGGGACACATTGGCAGGCATGACCACCACCTCTCCGGCTTTGGCAGTAAGGTTTTTGTCCCCCACATGGATCAGGGCTTCACCGTCCAGCACCTGGACCATGGCATCTCCGGGAGAGGTGTGGGCGCTGATTTCCTCACCCTTGTCAAAGGCAAACAAGGTGATATTCACATGGGGCTTTGCCGCCAGGGTACGGCTGACCACCCGGCCCTCTGCATAATCCACCAGGTCCACCAGATTAACGGGCTGGGAAAAATCAATATTTTTAATCAGTTCCTTTTTGTCTGTCATGGGAGCCTCCTTTAATATGCTATTGCGGGAACCCAGGTGTCTTCCTCATTTTCTTGGTTTTTTTTAAGAAACTGAGGCGTAAGGCACTGTCCCGGAATGTTGATACAATAACCTCAGATGTTTAGTGTACACTTTATCATACCGGTGAGTTTTTTGTCTGCCGGCCATATGGTTTTCTGGTGATGCACATAAAAGCAAGCTATTCACACATCCACAGTTTGTCAATGTTCCAGGCCAAACAGATCAATGTCCCAGGCCAAACAGGTCAATGGCCTGGTCCCGCAGGTAACGGCCGATGGGAATGGCGGATGTGGCAGCCGGGGACGGGGCATTGCATACATGCAGGGACCGCCGGGTGCGGGCAAACAGAAAATCATGCACCAGGCTGCCGTCTTTCATGACAGCCTGGGCCCGGATGCCGGCAGGCCAGGGCAGAAGATCCTGCAGTGTCAGAGAGGGGCAGTATCTGCGGACCCGCTTGAGATATCCCGGTTTCCAGACAGAATCCATCTGTTCTCTGATGCCTGACCCCAGGTTTGCGGCCAGGACTTTCCAGAAACCGGGAAAAGCAGCCATTTCTGCCATATCTGTGAGATCCATGTTCCTGGAGCCGTACCCCTCCCGCTTGAAACCCAGCACCGCGTTGGGGCCCACGGTGATGCTGCCGTCAATCATGGGGGTCAGGTGCACCCCGAGAAAGGGCAGGGCCGGGTCAGGTATGGGATAGATGAGATGGGAAACCAGGTGGGACCGGCGGGCGGGAAGCCTGAAATATTCTCCCCGGAAAGGGATGATGGCAAAATCAATGGCAATATGCATCATTTTTGCCAGACGGTCAGCCATAAGACCCCCGCAGGCAATCACATACCTGGTGGAAAAAGATTGCTGCCCGGTGTGCAGAACCACCTGGTCAGAAGATTCCTTGATATTGGTGACTGCCTGTCCGGTCCGGACCTCACCTCCCAGGCCCTGGAACAAAGATGCCATTTTCTGTGTGATTTTCACAAAATCACAGATAGCTGTGGCCGGTACCACAAGAGCCCCAAGCCCCTGGATATGGGGCTCCAGACTGCGCAGTTCCTGCCGGTCAATCCGGTGTACCCGGATGTTGTTCTGAATACAGCGCTGTTCCAGGGCCTGCATGCGTTCAATCTCCACATCACTTGCGGCAACCAGCAGCTTGCCGCATCGGGAAAAAGGCAGGTTGTGTTCTTTGCAGAAATCAATGGTGGCCCGGGAGCCCCTGCGGCAGAAATCCGCCTTGAGACTGCCGGGCTGGTAATACACACCGGCATGGATTACCCCGGAGTTGTGGCCGGTCTGGTGGGCGGCAAACCGGTTTTCTTTTTCCAGCAGCAGGATGGCGGCATCGGGAAACCGTTGTTTGAGGGCCAGTGCGGTTGAGACCCCGACAATGCCGGCGCCGATCACTGTGATGTCATAATGGGTGCCCATCATATCTCCTGATATCTTCGTGAATGACAACCAATGGTGTCGTGTGAATGTGGTCATGATAGTACCAGGAGGTCAGAAAATCAAGGCATGTGTCGGGCCTTAATCTTTGCTATAGTACCATGTGCTTCTATGGGGAGCCCCTGGCAGTCTTTTGTGAACGGACCGTCAGAGCCTGAGGGGGCGCTGGTAAAATATGCCGGGATGGTTTTCAACCAGAGGGCGGGTTGCCGCATTATATTGTTCTTATGGAAACAAGCCCCCGTAGATCTCGGACCGGCCACAGGAGGCTGCCAGGGGCGGGGCTTGGGAAAGGGTGCTGCACAGAGCGATCGAAAACCCGGCATGCTTATGGTAAATATCCAGTTCGGGCCGATGCGGCAGTTGCAAAAATGCACTTTTTCCGGGTCCAAGAATGCATCTATTTTTTTCCCTCCTGGTTGACCTGGACTTGGTAATGCTTATATAAAAGCTGTTAGGCGGGAGTTACCAGGAGGGAAAAAATTGTAATTGTTTTCTGGAAGCTGGTGACTGCGTACTGACAGATTTCATATGAAAAAATATGGCATATTCCTTGCTTTCCAGCAAAAAGATGTGCAGGAAGTGCATCAGAGGAGAATTATAAAATGAATGATATGGATTTTTGGAACCGCCACTCTGTGGAATACCTGGAAATGGCGTTTGAAACTGCGCATAAAGAGGTGCTGCACCAGCCGGACGGATATGGCAAACGGGTGGGTGACTGTGGTGATGTTGTGGAATTTTTTGTCAAAGTTTCAGACCGCAGGCTTACCCGGATTTCATTTACCACAAAAGGGTGTTTGAACACCACTGCCTGCTGCAATACAGTAGCGGCCCTTGCCCGGGACAAAACCATTGACCAGGCCTGGGAAATCACCCCGGAGCATGTGAAGGACTATCTCAAGACCCTGCCTGAAGATCATGAACATTGCGCAGAGCTGGCTGTGGGCGGCTTTTATCTGGCATTGTCCGATTATCAGGCAAAGTGGAAAAAAACTGAAAAAACTTCACAAACCTCTGGTCCCATCCTGTGAATTAGAAAATTTGCGAATTTTTGGAATGGTTCAAGGCGGTTTTTTGAATAATCCTTAAACCACCCGGGTTTTTGTCCCAGCTTATATATCAAGTGCCTGTTTTTACAGGCATTTTTTTTTGGCTTTTGTCTGGCATGGTTTCTGCTCTTATATGGGGCAGGTGTCAATTTTTTTACAGCGGGGTTTGAAAGGGCCGTATGAAAAAACCCAGGGTTTCATCACCCCAGATCATGTTTGTGGATAATGATCCGCTTGTCAGGGATTCTTTAAAGCTTTTTTTTGACAATGGTCACACCCATTTTCTGATATTCAAATCAGGGGAAGAAGGGCTTAATTCCCTTAAATATCAGAAAATAGATGTGGTGGTATGTGATTATTTTCTGCCGGATATGGACGGCATTCAGTTTTTGCACCAGGTGGGAACCCATAATTCCGGCGTGGTCCGGGTTCTCATGGCTACCCTGATCAGTGATGAACTGATAGGTGAAATCCGGAAAGCCGGTATTGACAGGTACATTGAAAAACCGTTGACCGTGGCTTCTCTGGATACAATTATTGATGAATTGACCGGTTATAAAACACCGTGAATACACCTGACCGGGAAACAGCGCAACCATACAAAATCATGTAAGCATGCGGAGAGAAATATGGAAGAAAAAACATCATGGGACTGGCACACAGATGTAAAAGAAATTCCGGTTAAAGAATGGGAATCACGTTTTAACTGGGTACAGGCCCCCCGGGTGAGCCAGGATGGGGAGCGTATCGCAGCCATTGTGAACCTGGATGAAATGGCTTTTAATGTCTGTGTGAACGGGGAGGTCTGGGAGGATGAATATGAAAAGGTATGGTGCCTTACCCCTTTTTCCGACAATGCATTTGCCGCATTTGTGGCCAAAGATGAAGAATGGACTGTGAATGTGAATGGCACGCAATGGTCCAACTGGTCTGATTTTATCTGGGATATGAAGATCAGCCCGGGTGGTGATTTTCTCGGGGCTGCATTCCAGACCGATTCGGAATACGGGGTCATTGTAAATGATGTGCCCTGGGAGAACCGGTATGAAAATTTGACTGGTGCGGCAATGGCGCCCAACGGGACATCTGCAGCCGTGGTCCAGATGGCATCCATGGCTGCGGCCGATGTGGATGCCTTTAAAAAAGGGGTTTTCTGTGTTGCCCGCAATGGTGAGGCACAGGGTCCAAGATTTTTAAATGCCTGGGATATCAGTTTTGATGCAGAGGCGCAGAATATCGCCTGTACCATACGCCTGGACAGGGAAGCCTATTCCATTTTCCAGAATGATGCCATCTGGGATAACCGGTTTCAATCAGCATGGAAGCCTGTATTCCTTGATGAGAAAACCCTGGTGGCACCGGTGCGCATTAACGGCAAATGGCAGTTGTATAAGAACAATGCCCCTTTCTGGGCCACTGCCTATGACCAGCTGTGGCATCTGGCGGTGTCCCCGGCAGGTGATGACATTGCCGCCATTGTGTCCACTCCTTTCGGCCGCTGGACCGTGGCAGTGAATGACAGGGTGTGGCAGCAGTCCTGGGATACCATGGTGTCTGATATCCATTTTTCACAGGACGGGTCCTGTCTGGCAGCGGTATATAAGCACAAGGGCGTATGGGATCTGGCAGTCAACCAGACCCCCTGGCAGATGGGAGCGGACAAGGTCTTTATTCCCAGCCTCAGCACAGACGGCAGTGTGGTGGCGGTGATCATGGAAAAAAACAGCGTCTGCCACCTGGTGGTCAACAACCGGGTGACAGCTTCGGGTTTCAGCTTTATAGCAGACCCGGTTATCAGTCCGGACGGATCACAGGTGATGCTCAAGGCCATTGAAAACGGGGTGTATAAACGGCAGATCTTCCGTGTGTAACCATATCCTTGGCATCAGCGGAAAAAATTTTTCAAAGGAGTATGCAATGAACAGTTTTATCGCCTTTATCATGGGGCCCATGGTCTGGATATCGGCCATTATCTTTGTGGGGGGCCTGTTACTTAAATTCATCGGCATTATTCAGTCTGTGCGGAAAAAAGAGCCCTATATTTTTTCATATATGACGTTTAAACACAGCCTGCGGTCCATGGGGGCCTGGCTGGTGCCGTTTTTTCCCAAAAGCACACGGCTGCGGCCGGTGTATTATGCGATTTCCTATGTGTTTCACATCCTGTTGTTTGTGGTTCCATTGTTTCTGGCATCCCATATTGTTCTGTTCAATGAGGCCTTTCAGATTTCCTGGCCCGCACTGAACGACAGGCTGGCAGACTGGCTGACCGTTGTGGTGATTGCCGCTTTGGTCTTTTTTGCGGTGCGCAGACAGATGGTGCCGGAGGTGGCATACCTGACCAGAGCCAGCGATTATCTGATGATTGCCATAGTGGCCCTGCCTTTTATCACAGGATTTCTGGCCTACCACCAGTGGTTTGCCTACCGGTGGATGGCAGTGGCCCATGTTTTGTCCGGGGAACTGATGCTGATCATTATTCCGTTTTCCCGGCTTTCCCATATGCTCACAGCACCGTTGACCCGGGCCTACATGGGATCGGAATTCGGCCATGTCAGACATGCCCGGGACTGGTAGGAGGAAAAACCAATGCAGACACAGGATAATACCATGACAGAACAATCCAGAACAGCAGCAGATCCCAAAAAAGAAAAAGCCACAGATCCTGCTGTTGAAGCAGGCCTGGAAAGACTGACCCCGGAACAGATCCGGAACACCATCAACCAGGTGCTGGAAAAAGAAACCGGACCCCGGTTCAAGGCCTATGTGGAAACCTGCATGAGCTGCGGCATGTGTGCCGATGCCTGCAGCTATTTTTTGTCCAATGACCGTGATCCGCATTTTATGCCGGCAGCCAAGGTGAAAAACACCATCTGGGAGATGCTGGCAAAAAAGGGAAACGTGTCCAAAGATTTTTTGCGGGAGGCGGTGCACATATCCCATCTGGAATGCAATGTGTGCAAACGCTGCGCCATGTACTGCCCCTTCGGCATTGACATCGCCTATATGATGCTGCTGGTGCGCCGCATCTGCCACAAACTGGAAATCACGCCCCAGTATATCCAGGATACGGTGAATTCTCACGCCGTTACCCTGAACCAGATGTGGGTCAAAGATGATGAATGGATCGACACCCTGCAGTGGCAGGAGGAAGATGCCAGAGAGGAGTTTGAAGACCTGCAGATTCCTCTGGACAAGGTGGGGGCGGATATCATGTATTCGGTGATTGCACCGGAACCCAAGTTCCAGGCAGGCCTTATTTACCAGGCTGCCGCTTTGATGCATGCCGCAGGCATGGACTGGACCATGCCCTCCACCCCGGGATGGGAGAACAGCAACATGGCCATGTACACCGGAGACAATGAAATTTCCGGCAGGATTGCCCGGACATTTTTTGAAACCGCAGCAAAGCTGCGGGTCAAGCGCATTGTCATGGGGGAATGCGGTCATGCATTCCGGTCGGTGTATGACATGGGCAACCGCTGGAATTCCTGGGTCATGCCGCCTTTTGAGGTGGTCCATGCCCTGGCCTTCTACCATGAACTGCTCACGGAAGGCAGAATCACCATCAAGGAAAAATACAAGAAAAAAGTCACCCTGCACGATCCCTGCAATGTGGCCAGGGGCAGGGGCCTGCATGACAAGGCAAGGCAGGTGGTGAACATGGTGTGTGAGGATTTTGTGGACATGGTGCCCAACCGGGAGCACAATTTCTGCTGCGGTGCCGGGGGCGGGGTCATCAACTGCGGCCCTCCCTACAAAGGCGAGCGCATGGTGAACAACAGAAACAAGGCGGAGCAGCTGGCCGCCACAGGGGCGGACGTGCTCATCGCCCCCTGCCACAACTGCCACAGCGGGCTGGAGGACATTATCCACCACTATGACCTTAAAATGGAGATTAAATTCCTGGGAGATCTGATTTATGAAACCATGGAAAAGAAAATTTATACACCGGGGAAATAAAATGAAAAAATGGACCATATTCACAATTGCCCTGGTGCTGATGTCTGCCGCAGGGTGGGTGGTTGTTTCTGCCCAGGAGGACCAGTATGTGGAACGGCTGGATCCATGGGCATTTGAATCTCCCAGAAGGCCGGGGGCGGTGTTCAGCCATGATGACCACATCATGGACCTGGATGATGACTGCAGCATCTGTCACCATGTGTATGAAGACGGTGAACTTCTGCCCGGTGAAAGCAGCGAGGATTATTACTGTTCCGACTGCCACGGTCTGGAACCTGCACCTGATAACCAGATGCCCCTGGAAGCCGCCTATCACAACCTGTGCAGGGACTGCCACTTTGAACGGGACAAGGGCCCTGTTCTGTGTGGGGAATGCCACATAAAAGAATAAGGAGGGACCATGACAAAAAAAATCATGATCGTGGATGATGATCCTGCCATTACCAGATATCTGGAGGCGTTGTTTACAGACAACGGGTATGAGACCTGTATTGCCGATGACGGCAGACAGGCCATGGATGTTTTTTTGGACCAGGAACCGGATCTCATCACCCTGGACCTGGAAATGCCCGAGGAATGGGGACCACGGTTTTTCCGGAAAATATCCAAAAAAGGGTATACCACCCCGGTGATCGTTATATCCGGTCTGTCCGGACGGAAGCATTCCATACCCAAAGCAGAAGGGTTTTTTGCCAAACCCTTTGATGCAGATGAAGTCCTGGAAAAGGTCAGGCAGGTGTTAAGCCGGTGAATCTGAAAATAAAGGCACTGCATGGAAAAAAGAAAAATACATAACAGGGGACTGGCATTTAAGCTGCTTATTCCGGTGGGTATCGTTCTTTTTTCATCCATTTTTATCTGGACCCATTACACCAGCAGATACCGGGAAAAACAGCTTCTTGATACCGCCGTATCCCAGGTGGACAAATTCTGCAACTCTGTATTGAAACTCACCTGGTTTGCCATGCTGCACAACCCCACCGAAGGGATGCAGGATATCCTCCATTCCATGGCGGAATACAATGATATCAAGGAAATACGGGTATTCAACTGCGAAGGACAGGTCCGTTTTTCCAACAACCCTGAAGAGCTTGGCCAGAAAAGAACCAAAGACCATGTGGCCTGCCGTACCTGCCACCATACTGACCCGCCGGTGATGAAAACCCGTATCCAGGACCGGGTGCGCATTTTTGAGTCTGACACCGGTGAACTGCTGCTGGGATTGATCAATCCGGTGAAAAATGCTGCCTCCTGCGCCACCTCTGACTGTCATTACCATCCTTCTGATGCGGTCAAACTGGGGTCTCTGGATGTGATCGTGTCCCTGGAAAATATTCGGGAAAAGATTGCATCTGCCAAGAAAATGTCTGCCTGGAGCGCTGTTTTTCTGTTTCTCACGCTGGCTGTGACCATTTGTGTGGTTGTCTTGTTTCTGGTGACCCGGCCCATCACCCATCTGGTGGAAAACACCAGACAGATTGCTGACGGCGATTTCAGTGAAGCTGAACCCCACAGACTCTGGGCAGATGAAATCGCCCAGCTTTCCTTTGCCATCAATGAAATGGGAGAAAAAATTCATGAAAAACAAAAGGCCCTGAACCGGCAGAAAGACATGTACCAGCACCTGTTTGAGCAGGTGCCCTGTACCATTACCGTCCAGAACACAAACTATGAACTGGTGGAATTCAACCAGGAATTTGTGCGGCGGTTCAATCCCAGCTACGGGGACCACTGCTACGCCGCATACAAGGGGCTTACCGCCAAGTGCACCAACTGCCCGGTGGAAAAAACCTTCCAGGACGGAAAATCCCATTTCAGCGAAGAATCAGGCATCAACAAAGACGGCACCACCGCCCACTGGTTTGTAAAGACAGCACCCCTTAAAGATGAAAAAGGCAATGTGGTGGCAGCCATGGAAATGAGTCTGGACATCAGCCGCAGAAAGCGCCTGGAAGAAGAGGTGCAGATTTCAGAAAAAAAATACCAGGCCATTTTCAAAAACATTCCCAATCCTGTATTTATTCTGGACCGCAAAGACCTGTGTATCCTGGATCTCAATGATGCGGCCCAGAGCGTTTACGGGTATGCGAAAACCGCTCTTACAGGCAGGGCATTTGATATTTTGTTTGCCTCTCCCCGGGAATACGACCAGGTGAAAACCCATATCCACATCCCCTTTCATGAGCGGTGTGTGCATGTGAAAAACGATGATGACTATCTTTATGTGAATATCTGGATCCGGCCGGCGGAATTTGCCGGCCGCAACGTGCTCATTGTCACCACAGTGGACATTACCAGATCTGTTGAAACCGAACAGCAGCTTGTCCAGGCCGGCAAAATGGCCACTTTAGGGGAAATGGCCACAGGGGTGGCCCATGAACTCAACCAGCCGTTGTCGGTGATCAAGACAGCCTCCGGGTTTATCGCCAGAAAAATCACTTCTGATGAACAGATCGACCGGTCCATTCTTAAAACCCTGTCCGAAGAAATTGAATCCCATGTGGACAGGGCTGCAAAAATCACCGGCCATATGCGGCTGTTCGGCAGAAAAACCGTGTTTAAAAAAGAAAAAGTGCACATCAATGAGGTGCTCAAACGGGCATTTGACATTTTCAGCCAGCAGCTCAAACTCAGGGAGATCACAGTCGTCTGGAATCTGGCAGATGATCTGCCGGCGTTTCATGCAGATCCGGTGCGCCTGGAACAGGTGTTTATCAACCTGCTCATCAATGCCAGGGATGCCATTGTGGCCAGGTCGGAAAATACAGAAGATGACCAGCAGATTCTGCGGAAGATCAGTATTGCAACAGCTGTGGTAAACCATAGAATCCAGGTGAAGATCAGTGATACCGGCACCGGCATTGCCTCTGCCAATATTGCCAGGATATTTGAACCGTTTTTTACCACCAAGGAAGCAGGAGAGGGCACCGGCCTGGGGTTGTCCATCTCCTACAGCATTATTCAGGAATCAGGGGGCGACATCAGTGTCCACAACAACAGGGACGGGGGCGCTACCTTTGTCATCCTGTTCAATATCAGGGAAAAAAACAACCAATGAACCAGGATACCCATACCTATACTATTCTGCTGGTGGATGATGAGCCCGGCATCCGCAGTGTGCTGACCATCACCCTTACCCATGCGGGTTTCACCGTATGGCCGGCCTCAAACGGAGATGCCGGGCTGCAATTGTTTTTTGAAAAACACCCGGATATTGTGATTACAGATATCAAGATGCCGGGCATTGACGGCATAGAACTGCTCAAACAGATCAAGGATGCTGCCCCTGAAACAGAAGTGATCATGATCACCGGACACGGGGATATGGATCTGGCCGTAAAAAGCCTGCAGCATGAGGCAGCTGATTTCATCACCAAGCCCATTGATGCTGCGGAAATAGAAACTGCTGTGAAAAAAGCGGTGGACCGTATTTCCATCAACAAAAGCATCCGCAGTTATATGATCGACCTGGAACATATGATCAAGGAAAAGGACCGGGCCATTGATGAATCAAAAACCCTGAGCACCATCGGCCAGACCATCGCCGGCATGTCCCATGTGATAAAAAATATTGCCGGCGGCCTCAAAGGCTCGTCTTTTATCCTGGAACAGGGCATTGAAAACGAAAACAGGGAATATCTGGTCAAGGGCTGGGAAATGATGAAAAAAAACATCGACAAGATCACCAACCTGTCTTTAGACCTGCTCAACTATGCCAAAACCAGCCGCCTGGACCTTGTCCCCACCCATCCGGATCAGCCGGTGAAAGAAATAAAGGCCCTTCTGGACCTTCAGGCAAAACAAAGGGGCATTGACCTGAAGGTGTCCTTTCTGGGAAAACAAGATATCCGGGTGATGATGGATCCTGGCGCCATGCATACCTGTGTGTTCAATCTGACCACCAATGCCCTGGATGCCTTTGATACACAAGCGGCAGCGGAACACCCCAGGCAGGTGCATGTATTTGTACAGCAGAAGGATGATGCGGTTGTGTACCAGGTCCAGGACAACGGCATGGGTATGAACAAAACCGTTCAACAGGCGGTTTTCACGGATTTTATCACCACCAAAGGTACCCGGGGCACCGGATTCGGGCTCATGACCACCAAAAAAATCGTTGAAGAGCACCAGGGCAGCATCGGTTTTACCACCCGGGAGGGCAAAGGCTCCAAGTTCTGGATCCAGATCCCTTTATCCTGAAAAAGCTGCCAAAGGAGATGTTGATGGAAGCCATTACCCTGATGCCGGACGGCTGGATTTACAAAAAGGACAAAAAAGTGGCAGCAGACATACTGCCGCTTTTGTCCAGCACCATCTGTCTGAAAAAAGGGGTTACATTGGGATCATTTTTTAAAATGGCCGGCCAATACCCGGATCTTGTCAGGTTGTCCGATTATCTGGCGCCGCTGCTTGAAATTGCGGCTGCAGCCGGGTCCCACAGCGGTGCATCCGAAGATATCCAGAAGCTTGTGTTTTATAAAACCATTGCCATGAAAGGCTTTCCCGGAACCCCCAGAGTGGAGATCTACAACAGCTTGAAAGGCATCCAGGATGAAAAAAAGATTCTGCTCAAGTTTTTCCAGGTGGAAAGCCTGGTGCACCATGAACTGACCCTGGGAAAACTGGAACATGTGATTTTTGGGGATGGCCAGGACATGTTCACTTATGATACCTGTTATACATTGTTTGAACTGGTGGAAGGGATTGCCTGGGACCTGTCATTTTGTTTTAACCCGATTCAATGTACCTTAAGGAGGTAAGTTATGTTTAAAAAAATACTCTTTGCCACAAATGCATCCCCTGCCTGTGATGCTGCAGCAAAAATCGCCTTTGAACTGGCACAGAAATATGATGCTGAACTCACCTTGTTTCATGTGTTCGGAGAACCCTCCCGGGGCGCCAGCCAGCGGGTGAAATCCTATACCACAGGCGAGGAGGCGGAACTGGGGCCTGATTATGTTGACTGGGTCAAACAGGAAATGGCAGATACCTATGACGATCTGGCTGCCAAATACATCACACCGGTGTATGCGGCCAAAGCCGGCATTCCTTCCACGGAAATCCTGCGCCTGGCCAGGGATATGGATGCAGACTGCATCATCATGGGGGCCCATGCCAGACAGGATGATACCGCGGCTGAACGGTTCCGGGGCATTGTGGGCACCACCATGCAGAAGGTGGCCCAGCGGGCCAAATGTCCGGTGCTTATCATCTCCCGTCCCTGTGAAACCTGTTTCTGGTATTTTAACCAGATCATATTTGGTACTGATTTTTCCAAGGCTTCTCTGGCAGCATTTCAGTTTGCCTATAAAATGGCCAGCCATATCGGGTGCAAACTGCATTTGTTCCACGCCCTGGATATCCAGGTGTCCCAGGCCGGGATTCCGCCGGGGCAAAAATCCATTGAAACCCGTATTGCAGAGGCCAGAGACAAAATCCAGGAACACTATGTGAATTTGATGGACAATTTTGATAACTATGAGATTACGGTGTGGGAGGGGGTTCCCTATGTGGAACTGCTCAAATATGCCAGAGAGGTCAGCGGGGACCTGATTGTCATGGCCCACCACACCCGGGAGCTGGACCCGGATGAGGCCCTGTTCGGCTCCACAGTGGAACAGGTGGTGCTGCGCTCAGCCTGTCCTGTGGCCAGTGTGAACCGGCCGGACAAATTATAGCCGGCCGGACAAATTGTGTAATCAGCCAGACACACTGTAACCACCAGACGGCTGTAATATGACCAGCCAGACAGGCTATATGGCCGGCAAGACAGGCTGTAAACCAGCCAGACGGACGCACGTATAAAAAAATGGCACAGCACACAGAAAATACATCCAGGCGGGTCCTGATCATGGAAGATGAGATGGACATGCGGTTTTATCTGATGACCATGGTCACGTCCCTGGGGTTTGAACCGGTGCTGGCCAAAAACGGGATACAGGGCCTGGATGTCCTGTCAAAAGAACGTGTGGACCTGATCATCCTGGATGTGATGATGCCGGAAAAAGGCGGTGGACTGGTGTACAAAGAATTGAAAATGCACAGC
This sequence comes from Desulfotignum sp., assembly GCA_035268565.1. Taxonomy (GTDB): domain Bacteria; phylum Desulfobacterota; class Desulfobacteria; order Desulfobacterales; family Desulfobacteraceae; genus Desulfotignum. Next base: position 28,239 of record DATFKQ010000133.1, read on the forward strand.
GGTTACAAAGACATTCCCCTGATTGTTTTTTCCGGTGTGAACCGGGAGGCGTTTTCCCATTATGTGAAAATGCTCAACACAGATCCTGACTTTAATATCCCTGAACCAAAATACTATGTTGAAAAATCTGCTGATCCAGACTATTTAAAGGAGGTGATAACCAGGTGTATCTGTTAATTGTAGATGGTGGACGGTGATTCATGGCAGCAAAAATCCTGCTGGTTGATGATGAGGCAGGGATCAGAAAGGTTCTGGGCATCACCCTTGAAGATGCAGGGTATGAAGTTCACACCGCGGCAGACGGCAGGGCCGGCCGGGCCCTTGTAGACGAACTCATGCCCGATATTGTGCTCACGGACATCCGGATGCCGGGCATGGACGGCATTGCGCTGCTCAAATCCATTAAACAGGCATACAAAGATATCGAGGTGATCATGATCACCGGCCACGGAGACCTGAAGCTGGCCATTGAAAGCCTGAAAATGGATGCTGTGGATTTCATCACCAAGCCGGTCAACAATGATATCCTTGAAATCGCTTTAAAACGGGCCAATGACAGGATCGCCACCCGCAGGCAGCTGGAACAGTACACCCGGAACCTGGAAGGGCTGGTGGCGGAAAAAACCAGGAAACTGGCTGCATCGGAAAAACGCTATGTCCAGCTGTTTAATGAATCTCCTTCTTTTATCACCATCCAGGACAAAAATTTTCACATTGTCGAATCCAACAACCGTTTCAAGGAACAGTTCGGAGACGGCCCTGACATGTGCTGCTTTCAGGTGTACAGGCAGCGCAGCAGTCCCTGCGAAAGCTGTCCGGTAAAAAAGACCTTTGCAGACGGCAGGCCCCATACCGCTGAAATGGAGGTGACCATCAAAGACGGCTCCACCCGCAATTTTTTTATCCAGTCTTCCGCCATCCTGGATGACAACGGCCATATCAGCCATGTCATGGAAATGTCCACCGATGTCACGGTGATCCACCAGCTCCAGGACCATCTGGCAGCCCTGGGACTGCACATTTCTTCCATTTCCCACGGCATCAAAGGCATGCTCACCGGGCTGGACGGCGGCGACTACCTCATCAGATCCGGTCTGGAAAAACAGGACTTTGCCCTGATTTCCGATGGGTGGGATATTGTAAAGGAAAAAATTTCCAGTATCCGGCATATGGTTCTGGACATTTTGTTTCATTCCAAGGACCGGCCCCTGGACATGCAGCCGGTGTCTGTGTTTGATTTTATCCAGGAACTGGTCACCACCATGGATCCCCGGATGAAAAAGCAGAATATTGACCTGGAACTGGATATCCCCCAGCCCAGCAGTGATGTCCTGGTTATGATGGACAGAACCGTCATGTTTGCCGCCTGTCTGGCAATCCTGGAAAATGCCGTGGATGCATGTGTCAGTGTGAAAGACAGGAAAAAAGATTTGAAAATCCGCATACAGGTTGATTTTACCGGGAACCAGACCCTGTTTAAAATCAGGGACAACGGCACAGGCCTGGACAGAAAATACCACAAAGAGGTGTTTTCTTTGTTTTATTCCGACAAGGGAACCAAGGGAACAGGCCTTGGCCTTTTTGTGGCCCAGCGGTCTGTCAAGCAGCATCAGGGGATTATCCACATTGATTCCATCCCAAAAGAATTTACTGAATTCACCATTGCCATCCCCAAAAAAACATCAGATATGTGACACAAAAACCATCTGATGTTTGACACAAAACGTTTTATTGTTATGATTAATACAATATTCACATCTCTAATGTGAAGCGCATTTTATGGGGGGGGGTATTATGGCAAAATGGATGACAATAACTGATGCCGTAGATGCGTTCGGGCTGTATGATCTGTTCACAGAAATCGTTGATTCCTACAGCGAGGATATGGATGATCAAAGCTCAGTTGCATCGGAACTGCTGGATCTGCTGGAAGAACATGATGAAGAATATGCATTTTTTGCAGACCAGGACGGGGATTATGCTGAAAGTTTCGAGCGGAATCTGCGGGATGCCGTGGGCGTGATTTTTGAAGAATACGACCTGGGCGATCTGCCGGAAGACGACTTTCTGGATACAGCCGTGGATGAAGATGAGCTGGATGATATCTATGTGGACAAATTTGATGCAGGCATAAAACAGGACAGGGTGGATTTGGGGCCTTTTGATGATGACCCGGAGGATGATGATGCAGATTCAGCAGTTTAGATACGGCCCAGACAACCTGGGATACCTGGTTTTTTCAGAAAACACGGGTGTTGCTGTTGACGGCGGGGCTCCAGCAGACATGACAGGGTTCGCCCGGAAACACCATATCACCATAGCGTATGTGACCAATACCCATCTGCACCATGACCATACCAGCGGCAATGCGCAGCTGCTGGAAAAAACCGGGGCCGCTTTTCTGGACTGCCGGGAGTTTGCAGCAGATCAGCAGATACAGCTGGGAAATGCGTCTTTGAAAATTCTGCTTACCCCGGGACATACCAGTGACGCGGTGTGTTTTGCCGCAGATGGTTTTCTGGTAACCGGTGATACCCTGTTCAACGGTACGGTGGGCAATTGTTTTTCCGGAGATCTGGAGGCGTTTTACTATTCCTTGAAAAAACTGACGGCATTTGCCGGTGATACACAGATTTTTGCCGGCCATGATTATGTGACAGAATCTTTGGAAATAGCCGAAGCCATTGATCCTGACAATCCGGATATCAGTCAGTACCGAAAAAAATATGATCCTGCCCTGGTGGTGTCCACCCTGAAAGATGAACTGCTGGTCAACCCTTTTCTGCGGTTCAATGCACCGGCCATCATCAAAAAACTCGAGCAGCGCAATTTTCCCTGCCACACGGAAAAACAGCGGTTCATGTCTATGATGGAAGCATTCTAATATGGGTGATGACCCGCAATTTTCTGTTACCCTGTCTTTTATCAAGACTGCTGAAACAAAAGAACTGACAGCATTGTACAAGGATGCCGGGTGGTGGGATGAAACCTGTGAAAATCATCCCCAGTTTTTACACCAAGTGGTGGAAAATTCTGCTTTGTTTGTGGGCGCATTCCGGGAAAAAAAGATGATCGGCATGGGAAGGGCCCTTTCGGATCTGGTAAGTGATGCTTATATTCAGGATGTTACTGTTTTACAGGAATACAGGACAAAAGGTATCGGCAAAAAAATTATTGAAAAACTGATCACCGGTCTCAAGGACCATGGTGTGGACTGGATCGGCCTGATTGCAGAACCTGATACCAGAAGTTTTTATGAGAACCTGGGATTTCAGGAACTGACAGGCCATATCCCGTACAGATTAAAGGATTAACTATATATGTATACCAGGTGTGAGAATTATTCTCTGGACCTTAACCAGACCATCAGCTTTCCTACGGCAGGCATGTTTGAACTGTTCGACCGGCAGATGGTACAGATCTATATTGATAAATATACGCCCATGTCCTGTGAATATAATTTTGCCAATCTTTTCTGCTGGCAGGAGGCATACCAGTATTCCTGGCGGCTGTACAAGGGACGGCTGGTGATATACGACGGCGTGAACCAGTGCGCGTTCATGCCCCTGGGAGAACCCCTGTCTCCGGATGAACTCGCAGGCTTGTGCAGGGAACTGCTGCTCACCGGACTGGAACCCTGTATAGGCCTGGTGACAGAGAGCTATCTGGACCAGTATCCCGGGTGCGGCCGGTATTTTTCGGTGAGCGAAGCGCGCGATTATGCTGAATATATTTATTCTGTCGACAGTTTAAGCCAGTTGAACAGTGTCAAGCTTCACAAGAAAAAAAATCTGATTTCACAGTTTGAACGCCTGTACCCCGCATATGAGATCCAGGGGCTTTCAAAGAAATACCAGGAGACTGCCCGGGCCTTTTCACGGGATCTGCTCTACAGGCAGGGGGGATTGTCTCCGACCCTTGAGGCGGAATTCATGGCCATGGAAAAAGCCTTTGACCATTTTGAAGACCTGGAACTCGAAGGGCTGGCGCTCATGGTGGACAACCAGATGGCGGCTTTTTCCATTTTCAGCCCTTTGAACCCTTCCACCTACAATGTGCAGTTTGAAAAATCCGACTTTGATTTCAAAGGGGCGGCCCAGGTGATCAACCAGCAGACCGCCTTGTTTTTACAGGACAAATGCCAATACATCAACCGGGAGCAGGATCTGGGAATCAAAGGACTGCGCCAGGCCAAAATGTCCTATGAGCCGGAAAAACTGCTGGTTCCCCACACCTTGACCTTCAAGCGCAGCTGATCGCAGCTGATCAGTATCAGGCGCAGCTGATGCCATAACATTTACAGCCCTGTTTTGAGCCTTTCCCAGTAGCGTTCATATATTAGAATGGCATCTCCCACGTCGGTCTGGAATTCTCCTTTTTCCACATCTTCAGGGTTCGGAAAAATGGTGGGGTTGTTTTTGAGATCTTCCGGCATCATGCTGACAGCGGTGCGGTTGGCAGGGGCATATCCGATATACTCACACACCAGCAGGGCGGTTTCAGGTTCCAGAATAAAATCGATAAATGCCAGGGCTTCTTTTTTGTTCCGGGCCTCTTTGGGAATTACCATGGAATCCATCCAGAAAATAGCCCCTTCTTCAGGATAGGCATACTGGATGGCCGGATAGGCCTGGGCCGCCATATAGGCTTCCCCGTTCCAGATCATCCCTGCCCAGGCTTCCAGATTGAGCAGCGGCTGTTTGGGGGAGTCGCCTGAAAACACCCGGATATTGGGCATGAGCGACCGGATGGATTCATATGCTGTTTTGATATGGTCGGGATCTGTTTCGTTCACAGAAAATCCGTTGAGGATCAGGCCGACCCCCAGCACCTCCCGTACATCATCATTCATTACCAGACGGTTTTTGAATTCAGGCCGCCACAGATCTTTCCAGGATGTCATCTTTTCAGGGGCCACCTGGTCTTTGTTAAAGGCCAGGGCGGTGGAACCCCACACATAGGGTATGGAATAGGTGTTGCCGGGATCATAGGGTTTGTCTAAAAGTACAGGATCCAGGTGCTTGAAATTGGCAAGGCGTGCGTGGTCAATGGGGCTGAGCAGGCCTTCCTTGCGCATTTTGTGAACAAAGTAGGTGGAGGGAAACACCACATCATATCCTTTTCCCCGGGTGAGCTTTACCTTGGCATACATGGATTCATTGCTGTCATAGGTGGCATACACAACCTTGATGCCGGTTTTTTCCTGAAAAGCGGTCAAAACTTCGTCAGGCATATATTCGGTCCAGTTGTACACAAAAAGGGTGCGGTCTCCGGCAAAAGCCAGGGCAGGCAGCAGGAGCAGGCATAAAAGAACAGTCCATTTTTTCATTTTTTTTTCTCCTTTATCAAAAAATGGGCAACCAGGACAGCTGCCAGGGTTAATACAAACAAAATGGTGCACAGGGCATTGACTTCCGGGGTTACCCCCAGTTTTACCATGGAATAGATCTTCAAGGGAAGGATTTCAAACCCGGGACCTGTGACAAAGAAACTGATGATCACATCATCCAGGGACAAGGTAAAGCTCAGCAGCCAGCCTGCCAGTACCGCCGGCAGAAGCATGGGGAAAATGATTTTACAAAACACTTCATGTTCTCCGGCTCCCAGATCCCTTGCCGCATCCACGACACAAGGGTCGAACCCTGCGATCCTGGCATGCACCAGCACAATGACAAAAGGCAGACAAAAGGTGATATGGGCCACCAGCAGCGTAAAAAAACCCGGATGAATACCTGCGGTCACAAAGAGCATGAGCAGGCTGATGCCCATGACAATGTCCGGGCTCATCATTACGGAGTACACCAGACCGAAAAAAAGTTTTTTGCCGGCAAACCGGTACCAGGCAATGGCAAAGGCCCCCAGGGTGCCCATGGCGGTTGCTGCCAGGCTGGAAACAAAGGCCACGGTAAAAGAATTGACAACCGCATCCAGAAGGTACTGATTTTCCAGAAGACTGGCATACCAGGTAAGGGAAAATCCCTGCCAGGCAGTGGTATGCCTGGCCTGGTTAAAGGAAAAGACCATCAGCACCAGCAGCGGGCCGTACAGAAAGGCAAATACGCAGGATACCCAGGATATGCCGATCCAGCGTTTCATGATGCCCGGCTCCGGTTGAACCGGGTGGATATGAAAAAATAGATGCCCAGCATCAGCACCATGAGCAGCAGCAGAAATACACTGGCAGCAGATCCAAAAGGCCAGTTGCCGGCAGTGAGAAACTGGTTTTTAATGAAGTTTCCCACCAGCATGGTTTTGGCGCCCCCCAGAAGATCGGGAATGTAAAACAATCCCATGGCCGGTAAAAACACCATGATGCAGCCGGCCATGATTCCGGGTAAAGACAGGGGCAGCACCACATGCACAAACACCTGGAAACTGCCGGCCCCCAGGTCCCGGGCTGCCTCCATGAGCCGGATGTCCATTTTTTCCAGCACTGCATACAAAGGCAGGATCATGAAAGGCAAAAGAGAATACACCAGTCCCACATACACGGCAGCATCTGTGTACAGCATGGAAACCGGCTCTGTCACCAGGCCGGCTGCCAGAAGAACAGTGTTGATGAGGCCGTTGGCTTTCATCAGGATCACCAGGGCATAGGTTCTGATCAACGAGGATGTCCAGAAGGGGATGATCACCATCATGAGCAGCAGGGGCCGCCTGTGTGCGGCAGCCCGGGACAGAAACCAGGCAAAGGGATATCCGATACCCAGGCACAGCACGGTGGTGTTGAAGGAATATACCAGAGAATTTTTCAGAACCTTTGCATACACCGGATCCACAAGTTCCCGGTAATGGTCCAGGGTAAGGGGCCAGGTGAAAAAGGTGCTGATGTCCCGGGTCATAAAGCTGATGCCCACCACCATGAGTCCCGGTGCCAGAACAAACAGGGCAAACCAGGTCATGTTCAGAAAAACGGCAAAAAATTTGAATCCCTGTTTCTCATTCATGGGGCAGGGTCACCTCCCAGCCTTTTATCCAGGAAATACAGACCTGCTCGTTGACATCATAAAAAATGTCCTGGTCATCTTCATTGAAAAACTGGGTGACAAAAACATCCTGTCCGCTGGTAAGCCGGATGATCAGGTCCACGGTGGTTCCCTTGTAAATCATCTCTTTTACCTGACCGAAAAAAAAATCTTCGGGACACTGACCTGTGGTACGTTCCACAGTCATGTCCTCGGGCCGCAGCAGCACCTTGATTTTCTGGTTTTTTTTAAAATTGCGCCGGTTCTGGACAGTCTTTGCAATGCCCTGGATCCGGATCTCCATGTCCGTGCCCATGGTGCTGGTCACCCTGGCATCAAAAATATTGCTTTCCCCTACAAAATCGGCCACAAACAGGTTCACCGGGGTTTCATAAATTTCTTTGGGGGTGCCTGTCTGCTGGATGCACCCGTTGTGCATCACCACCACCCGGTCTGAAAGGGTGAGGGCTTCTTCCTGGTCATGGGTGACAAAAACAAAGGTGATGCCCAGTTTCCGGTGCAGATGGCGCAGATCCAGGCGCATCTGCTTGCGCAGTTTGTAGTCCAGGGCGCTTAAGGGTTCATCCAGAAGAAGGATCAGCGGCTGGTTTACAATGGCCCTGGCTATGGCCACCCGCTGCTGCTGACCCCCGGACAGCTGATGGATGGGCCGGTTGTCCATCCCTTCGAGTTTTACCAGTGCCAGGCTTTCCCGGACCCGGTCCCGGATCCGGCGGCCCGGGATTTTTTTGAGCTTTAATCCAAAGGCGATATTGTCAAATACATTCATGTGGGGAAACAGGGCATAGCTTTGAAACACGGTATTCACATCCCGGTCGCAGGCAGGCAGCCGGGTCTGGTCCCGGCCGTTGATGAGAATGGCACCGCTGTCGCAGGTTTCAAGTCCTGCAATCAGGCGCAGCACCGTGGTTTTGCCGCATCCTGACGGGCCCAGCAGGGTCAGAAATTCCCCTTTGACAATATCCAGACACAGGTTGTCGATCACCTTCTGGCTGCCAAAGGATTTGGAGACATTGTTCAAACACACCACCGGCATTGTGAAATCCCTTTACGCAAGCAAAAATAAGTGGCTAACCTACCTGAAACACATGGAAAAATCAAGAAATTAATGCAATAGTAATGCAATGAAAAATTCAACCGAAAAAGGGGGGGGACAAAAATATAATGGATCAGGAAAAACAGGCAGCCTTCGGCAGCAGATTAACCGATATTCTCAATCACGGGGCGTTGAACCTGGCGCTGGCTTTGGGGTATCAACTGAAGATTTTTGATGTGATGGCGGACATGGACCAGCCCGTATCCTGTGCTGATATAGCACAGGCGGCCGGGCTTCATCCGCGGTATGTCAAAGAATGGCTGGGCATCATGTGTACAGGACAAATAATTGACATCCAAAACAGCAAGCGTGCAGAGGCTGTGTATTTTCTGCCGCCGGAACATGCGGCCCTGTTGATCCGCAAAAGCAGCAGCAGCAACATGGGGGTGTATACCCAGGAGATCCCTTTGCTCACACAGATTGCCATGGCCCGGGTAACACAAGATTTTTCCAGGGGTGAGGGCATACCCTATGAAGCCTATCCTGAGTTCCAGGCGTTCATGGCCCAGCTGTCCCATGCCAAGCACAGACAGGTGCTGATCTCTCATTTTCTGCCCGGCGTTGATCAGGGCGCTCTTGCGGCCCGCATGGAACAGGGCATCCGGGTCTGTGATCTGGGGTGCGGCCAGGGTATTGCCCTGCACCTGATGGCGCAACATTTTCCTGCTTCCGCTTTTACCGGGATTGACAATGATGTCTCTGCCATTGAAACCGCTCAAAGCCGGGCTGCAGAACTGGGTCTGGAAAATATCACATTTCTGGCAAAAGATGCTGCATCGGTTCAGGATGATCCGGGATTTTCCCAGTCATATGATTATATCACTGCATTTGACGCCATCCACGACCAGAGCCGCCCCCTGGAAGTGCTTAAAGCAGTCCGCCACATGCTGGCACCAGGGGGCATGTTCTCCATGGTTGACATTGATGCAGCCAGCGATCCTGCCGGTAATCTGGACCATCCCATGGGGCCTTTCCTTTACACGGTAAGCCTTATGCACTGCATGCCTGTAGGGCTTTCTGAAAACGGCATGG
>DATFKQ010000134.1:0-12760 GCA_035268565.1 Desulfotignum sp.
GTATCGATAAACGATTTTACAGCAGGTTTATATCCCCTGGTTTTGCTTGCGCCGCTGTGGCCGGCACCTTTGCCAATATAGCAGGCCACCCTGTCATGGACAAAACTGTGTTTCAGATTCAAAGCAAATGATACAGGAAAGCGCCGGTCTTTTTCCCCGTGAATGATCATGACCGGCATGGTGATCTGTGCTGCCACCCGGGCCGGGCTGTATGTGTTTGTTGCCCCTCTGTAAAAAATGTCCATCCACAAAACGATCATGGGACCGAACAGCTTGCAGAAAGCCGGATGGAACCAGCGGTACAGGCTCAGCAGGGCCTCGCGGGTATGGGCATAGGAAGCTTCCAGAAACAGCAGCCGCACCATGGAAGGGTGCCTGGCCGCAGCGATGATGGCACCGGCAGATCCGGCGGAATGGCCATACAGGAGCACAGGCTCCCCCACCCAGTGGATCACCGCTGCGATATCTTCGGCAAACCGCACCGCATTCATGCATTGTTTGGGACTGGAATTGCCGTGGTCCCGGGCGCTGTGCATCACAGTGGTAAATCCCCATTCAGCAAATATCCGGGCCCGCTGCACCATCCGGTCCCGGTTTCTGCCCCATCCATGGGCAAACACCACAATACCCCGGGACGGACCTTCAGGATCGATGCGCCATACCTCCAGATTTCCGCCGTCCACGGCAGGGATCATGGTGTCGGTGACAGTGCCCCACCAGGGCGGATCCTTTATCGGATTTCGGGGTATCTGCTGCACCAGCCAGGCCAGAAACAGGGAAACCACCAGATAGATCAGACCCATGCCTGTCAGGACATAGACCAGGTTTATCACATATGGCAGCAGGGTGGCATCCAGCACATCCATCAGGCATTTCCTTTCATTGAATTTAACAGCAACCCGGGCATTATGCCAGACATTCCATGGAATATCCAGCCCCTTTGCCCGGATATCGGAGCCCGCGCAGGCAGCTGAGCGGAAGGCCCTTGCCGGGTAGGGGGGGTAGCTGGTCAGAAGACCCGTGCCGGGCAGTGCCTGTGGGTCTCACCCGCTTCCGTGTTTGACATGGCGTAGGGCATGCTGCGCTGAACGGCAAAAAATGCGGGCAGGTATGTCCTCAAACAATTTGCCGTTTTTACCGCTTCGCATGCCAACGCCATGTAGCAAACACGTCAGAATGGGATTCGACCCACAGGCACAGCCCGGCACTAGTCGCTGATGGCAGCGGTGAACAGGGAGGCAGCCTCTGTCATGGCATGTTCTATAGGGCAGAAAGTTGAAATTTTTCCAGGACTTGTGTTCATTTTATGTTGCAGTTTCCATGTTGCGGTGTTATTTTTGAAAAAAAGCCGGAATAAATCCGTACAAAAGGAGATTGTTATGGCAACGGCACGTTTGGATATAAGGCTTGATGAAGACATAAAAGCCAGAGCGGAAAAAGCAGCGGCTCTTTTAGGCTTAAAAAGTCTCACGGAATATGTGGTCAGATTAATGGATGAAGATGCAACCCAGATTATTGCGCAATATGAGACGATGGTTGTTGAAGGTAATATTTTTGACCAGTTCATAACGGCTTGTGAAAAGGCAAAAAAACCCAATGATGCTTTAATGGAAGCTGCTAATTTTACTAAAAAAAACTGTTTTTAAATGGGTGGGTATAAACATTTCAATGAGTTGAACAAATCCATACATGATAGAACATCTTTTGATTGTGGAGAGCTTGAACTCAACACGTTTATCAGAACCCAGGCAGCAAAACATATGAAAGCAGGCCTCAGCCGAACCATGGTTTTACCTGCAAGAATTCCATTGCCAAACCAGAAATTTCCGATTTCCGCATTTTACACCGTAACGCCAGGCGCAATTCGCCGTGACACTTTACCTGCAAGTCTGGCAAAAAAGTTACCGCGCTATCCTGTTCCTGTGTTTTTATTGGCCCAACTGGGTGTTCACAAGGAATTTCAGGGCCGTGGTTTAGGTAAGGTTACCATGATAAAGGCTTTGGAATATTTGCGGGAGGTAAACTCATACATGCCGGCATATGCGATAATTGTTGACTGTCTAACTGACTCAGCACAAAGTTTTTATGCCAAATATGGCTTTGAAATATTATGTGAACATAATGGCCGTATTCGTATGTTTTTACCGATGAAAACAATAGATCAATTATTCAAAAAAATGGACAAATAAATTCAGAGGGTTCGATCTGCTCCGTTTTGCTGCGGTGTTACCGCTTAGCCGGTGTGGTGATCAGAAGACAAGGAGAATGCAAATGGCACAACACAATTGCGGCACCTGCCGTTTTCGGAAAAAATATGATGACAATCCAAAATCACTGCTGGGGCGGATATGGCGGTGGCATGCAGGCTGGTGCCCCGGCTGGAACAGATACATGAAATCTCTTCCCGAAAAAGAGCGCAGGCCCATCGCTGAAAAATATGACATGCCAAAATTCAAATCATGACAAAAACAAAAGACAGATTAAAAACCATGAACAGGCAGCATACCGTCACAGGCAAAATGAAGGATCATCGAAATGATGATTTTGTTCCCGGAACACCTGAAGAACGCATCCTTCTTGTCTGGCTCCTGACCCGGGAAGCTGCTTCAATGAGTATGAAATTTGATGTTGAACGAAGACTACAAAGACATGTTACTAGCCTTATCCGACGAGAATGTTAAATTCATTCTTATCGGAGCTTATGCCATGGCAGCTCATGGTTATCCGCGGGCTACCATGGATATTGATATTTGGATAATGCCTTCCCCGGAAAACGCTGATGCCGTTTTCCGAGCATTGCAGCGATTTGGTGCACCATTGCAGAATCTTACCACAGAAGACCTTCAAATAGATGGTACCATCTTTCAGATAGGGGTTGCACCCAGACGAGTTGATATTATCACAGCCGTATCCGGTCTGAAGTTTGAGGAAACATACCAAAATTCATTATTGATCAATATTGAAGGGATTGACGTTCGTATTCCTGCAATTGACGATCTGATATGCAACAAAAAAGCAACAGGAAGAACCAAGGATATGGCGGATGTTGAAGCGCTGGAACTGTTAAGAAATTCCCGGCGGAAATGATGATTTTTTCAATCCAGCCATTCCGGCCGGGTCAGTACCTCATGTTTTTTTATAGGCCAGGGTCTTGAGTTTCTTCAGTTTGTAATCCCTGGTACCCAGGCCGATCTCTTCGGCATAGGCCAGCTGATGGGACCAGTCCACATCCGGATACAACCCTTTGAACTTGTCTTCCCCCGGGGCCAGCCCGGTTTTCAGGGCGGTGTGGGGAAGGCCCTGCTGCTGGTTCACCAGGTCCACGCAGGCCTGGTCTATGGCCACCGGGTCCAGGGAGGCCGCCACTCCGATATTGTTGACAATGGGGGATTCCGTATAGGACAGGCAGTCGCATTTGGGGGCGATGTCAGTGATAAAATTGATGAACAGGGATTTGTTCTGCTTGTTTTTCAGCACCCCATAGGTATATTCCACCATTTTCTCCATGAAAACCGGGATGGTCTGGTTCCAGTTGATGGAGATGGAACCGGTGGGGCACCGGACAATGCATTCAGCACATCCGATGCACTTTTCTTTGGCTATATACGCTTTTTTGTCTTCCAGAAAAATGGCCGTTCCCGGACAGTGGGCCGCACATTCCCCGCATCCGATACAGGTTTTGCGCTTGATTTTGGGGGATACATTGGAGTGCTGGTCCAGTTTGCCTCTGCGCGAAGCTGATCCCATGCCCACATTTTTTAGGGTGCCCCCGAATCCGCTCAGCTCATGCCCCTTGAAATGGGCCACCGATACCAAGGCAGTGGCATGGACGATTTCCGATCCGATATATACCTGGCCGCAGTTTTTCTTGTCCACGGTGACCGGGGTTTCACTCTTGCCGAAAAGCCCGTCTGCAATGATGACGGGGGTATTGTCCATGGAGGAAAAGGCAAATCCGTTTTCAATGGCGGTGGTGATATGGTCGATGGCATTGCACCGGGTGCCCACATACAGGGTGTTGGCATCGGTAAGAAAGGGCATTGTCCCTGTTTTTTTGATGGTTTCGATGATTCTGCGGATGAACACCGGCCGGATATAGGCGGTATTGCCTTTTTCACCGAAGTGGATCTTTATTGCAGTATGATCTTTTTTGCCGAGAATCTTTTTGATCCCGGCTTTGTTGATGAGCCGGCCCAGTTTGTCCGGCAGGTTTTCCCGGGATGTGGCGGTCAGGTCCATGAAAAATACATCAGATGGCATGAAAACCTCCTTAAAAGAAAATGAAAAAATCAAAGCACTGTGCCGGCACCTGTTATGGTGTCAACCATACGCAATTTTTTGCCAAAACTCAACCGGGGATTTTTTTGTTCAGCCAGATCCATCCCAGAACAGGGCCCGGCGCCAGAAGGAGGAATGCGGTTTCAATGCCCGGGTGCCGGATCCAGAAGGTCACCAGTTCAATGGAAAAAATGGTGATGGAAAATCCGATGCAGTTGACAAGGGTCAAGGCCGATCCCACATACCCCCGGGGGGCAAACCGTGCGTTGAGAGAGGAGAACTGGGGCGAATCGGTCACCACTGCCAGGCCCCACACAAGAATCAGGGCCAGACCCAGGGGCAGGGGCAGATAAAGGATGGCCGGGGAGACCAGGCAGCAGAGGGCGGATACCATAAGGGCTCTACCGGCAACGGCCCGGCTGCCCCATTTCAGAGAGAGCATGCCTCCGGCTGCGCACCCGAAAAACCCGGCAGCAAAAAACCCGAAAGACCACATATCGGCCCGGCCCGGTACCATCGCTGCAAGCAGCAGGGGTACTGCGGCCCACACCGCATAAAGCTCCCACATATGCCCGAAATACCCCAGAGCGGATGCCCGGAACCGGGGATGGGAAAACAGATGCCGCACCACACCGGGATTGAACGGGGATCCTTTGGGCAGAAACGGTCCGTCTCCCACAAAAACGACCTGGATCACCCCTCCGGCCAGGCACAGACTGCTGGTGACCCAGAGGATCAGGCCCGGGTCTCCCTGCCAGGCAATGGCTTTTATCAGATAGGGAAACCCGGATGCAAGAACCAGGGCACCCACCAGAAAGCCCAGTGCCCGGCCCAGGGTTTCGGGATACCAGGAAGCGGCAATCTTCATGCCCACAGGATAGATGCCGGCCAAAGCCATGCCGCACAAAAACCGGGATACCAGCAGCATCCCCGGGGAGGAAGGCACCAGAACACCGGCAAGATTGCAGACAGCCCCTGCAATGGAACACAAAAAAAAGAGCCGGGCCGGAGAGAAGCGGTCAGACAGGTTCAGGAATGCAAAACACAGGGTGCCGGCAATAAACCCGGCCTGGACGGCAGACAATAGAAATTTTTGACCCAGAAAAGCGGCATTGGCGGCAAACCAGATGGAACCGGAAAAAAACTGGGCACAAATAATGAGAAACAGGCGCATGCAGCAGGTATGTCCTTCTAATCCATGGTCTGAAGCAGCCGGAACAGGGTTCTTTTAGCCAGGATATCCCCGGAAATTACGCCCACCACCTTGTCATTTTCCACAATGGGCATGGCCGATATTTCATGGTTTTCCAGAATCCGGACACAGTCGAGGATGGGGGTGTCCGGCCCTGTGAATATCACATCCGTGGTCATCACCCGGGTGAGGGGGGCATCCATGGGCAGCTGGGATGCCATGGCATGGGTGATGTCCCAGTCGGTGACAATGCCGATGAGTTTTCCTTTTTTTGATACCACATTGACAATAGATACCAGGGCCTTGACCAGCAGTTCTGCCGCATCAGTGATTTGTTTGTCCAGGCCGATGGTGGGGGCATCTTCCATGACATCCCCTGCGGTTTTGGTTTTTTCCATGGATGCGATCCGCCTGATGCTGATTTTTTCGGCTATTTCACAGGGCAGGCTGTCTGCATCGCTGCACAGGCCGTCGATGAGTTCTTCCATATTGCGGCGGATAACGGCTTCCAGTTTTTTTACAGCTGCCTTGCGCCGGATTTCCGCAAGTTCGGCAAACGCATCCTGGTTGCGGTGCAGCCAGCCTTCGATTTCCCGGGCATTTCCCAGGATATTTTTGGGGACCAGCAGGTCGTCCGGGGTCGGGATCATGCGCTCGTGGGCTGCATAGATCACACCACCAGAATTGACCAGGTAATCGGTCGCAATGAGAACGCCTTTGTCCCGGTACACATGCCGTTCCATACGCCGTCGCTCTGCTTTTTTTGCCGGGTTGGGTGAATAGGTGTTGGCCCCTTCTACAATCATCTGCCACTGGCCCATGCGGTCCACGGTCATGGAGGGCCGGGTGGAGGGGTTCACATCCAGGTAGTTGGAGACCGGAGATGCCGGTATCAGGCAGAAGGCGGACTCCATGAGCAGGTTGTCGGCTGAATTGGAGAATATGGTATTGCCCGTTCGTGTTTCGGGCCCGTGGAGAAGGGTGTCATGAAAATAGCGCTGGGTTACTTCTCCGAATTGTTTCCACATGTCAAACAGCTGGTGCCAGGGCAGGCCGTCCGGGTTCAGCAAAAAGCCTGTGGCATCACTGATGCCCTTGATAACCGGCGGTGTATCCGGATCATATTCATGGAAAATCCGGGCCACATGGGCTCCCACTGCGCCAAATCCCTGGATGAGAATAGACAGGTTTTCAGGCTTCGGGACGGTCAGGTGCCGGAACTGGGGCAGCCGGCCCAGGCGGGGCAGATGTTCCACAAGGGTTTTAAATGCCACCACCACCCCGTTGGCGGCTCCCCCCAGTTCATCAATACGGTTTCCCCCCATGTCTGCGGGTTTGGACACCACATTGTTGAGCCCGTTCTCAATGGCAAAGGTTTTCATGTCTGCATCATTGGTACCCACATCCGGACCCGGGATATAGATTTTTCTGTACCGCCGCAAAAGCCGGCCGAACCCGGTGATGATGGCCCGGCGGTCGGCAGGGGTCATGCTGTCCGGTCTTACAATACCTGATTTTCCGCCCCCAAAGGGCAGGTCGGCAGCGGCATTTTTCAAGGTCATGCCCCGGGCCAGGTTGTGGATGATGTCAGGTGTGATATCCGGCAGCATCCGGGTGCCGCCCATGGAGGGCTGTCCCATGGCCAGGTTGTCCACCACCAGAAATCCCCCGATCTGCACGGGATTGTCTTCATCCCACATGCATACCACCAGTCTGGGACCCAGGCGGTCCACCCTTATCCCCAAGCGCTGGAGCCGGTCCACATCCAGGGGGCTGAACTCCATAAACCGGAACGGACCCTCCTTTATCAGCCGGTTCTGCCACACACTGTCAGGCAATGCATGCTGCATCAGATCTTTCATTTTCAATGGAATCATGGCTTCCTCCTTTGAACGGGGTAAATCCCATCTTAATTATTGTCATCCATACCTGTTCAAAAGTCAAAATAAAATGTACCTGCCAAGTGCAAACACAGGCAGCCACATCTTGTTCAGCTTGAACCGCCGCCCCATTTGTCCTCCTTCCACCAGTGACTAGTGTCGTGGGATTCGATCCACAGCAACCCCACGACACGGGTCTGTGTAAACATGCGCCGGAGTAAAGGCTTGCAGTCCGAACAGGCGTGTAGCCAGAAACACCTGTATCCATCAGGACCATCGTCCGTCACAGGTTCAAACAAAAATATTCAGGATGGCCCCAGATGCCTGAATGTGATTGCCTTCCAGGAGGGTACCTCACGGCTTGACGCAGCAGTGCCTGCATGGTATGAACAAATTACGAATTTCAAGACACTGGAGAAAGGACGGTATAATGACAAAAAATGTGGTGGAAAAGACTGATGATCTGGTGAAGATCAACACCATGCTGGTGAGCGTGTCTGATAAATCCGGGCTGGAGGCATTGATTCCGGGCATGGTTGCCCTGAATCCGGATCTTGTCATTTTGTCCACCGGCGGTACCTTTGGTCAGCTTAAAGAGATTCTGGGAGACAAGGCCTCCTGCCACCTGCGGCAGGTATCTGATTATACCGGCCAGCCGGAAACCCAGGGCGGGCTGGTGAAAACCCTTGATTTCAAGATATATCTGGGACTTTTGACGGAAACCTATAATCCTGCCCACCAGGCGGATCTGGAACGTACGGACGCCCGGTCCATTGACATGGTGGTGGTCAATCTTTATCCCTTCAGCGAGACCATTGCCAGGGTCGGTGTCACCCTGGAAGAGGCCCGGGGAAATATCGACATCGGCGGCCCCACCATGATCCGGGCCGCGGCCAAAAATTTTATCCGGGTGGCACCGGTGGTGGATCCGTCCGCTTATGCTGAAATGCTTGAGAAGCTGCGGGCCCGCCAGGGGGCCTTGACCCTGGGAGACCGGTTTGAACTGGCCTGCCATGCCTTTGAGCATACCGCCGCCTATGACAGGGCCATTGCCGACTACCTGGCAGAGCGGTCCAATACAGAACTTCTCGCATCCTATATTCCGGGAGAATAACCCATGTCCAAAGATCTCAAACAGATGTATAAAACCATTATGGATGACCATTTCCCCCCCTGCATGGAAATTGCTTTTGTGGACGGTGACAAACGCCAGACCCTGTTTTATGAAAAAGCATCCTGGGTTATTGACGGGGTTGAAAAAGGCCTGCGGTACGGGGAAAATCCCGGCCAGGAAGCCGCTCTTTACCGCCTGGTCAACGGGAACCTGGCCCTGGGGGATGCAAAGACCATCCAGCCGGGCCGGCACCTGGTATCTGATATCGCCCTGCTTCAGTCCGGAAAGCACCCCGGTAAGACCAATCTGACGGATGCAGACAACTGCCTTAACATTCTGCGATATTTCACCGATACCCCCTGTGCCGTGATTGTCAAACACAACAACCCCTGTGGCGCGGCCCGGGCAGACACCCTGGAAAAGGCCTATACCAGCGCCTATATGGCGGACCGGGTGGCTGCGTTCGGGGGATGTATCGCCCTGAACCGGGCAGTGGATAAAACTACTGCCCGGGCCATCGCTTCCCAGTACGCCGAGGTGGTGGTGGCCCCGGAATTTGAAGATGGTGTCCTGGATATCCTGGGTGCCAGAAAAAACCTGCGGGTTATCCGCATCAATGCCATGGACCGGCTCCAGACCTTTATCGGAGAGCGGGTGGTGGATTTTAAAAGCCTGATGGACGGCGGCATCGTAGCCCAGTGGTCCTTTGTGCCAAAGGCTCTGACCAGAAAAGATCTCATCTTTGCAACCGCTCAGTATAAAGGGGAAACATTTCAGGTGAACCGGGCACCCACAGACCAGGAATATGAAGACATGATATTCGGATGGCTGGTGGAATCGGGGATTACTTCCAATTCAGTAATTTATGTTAAAGACAACGTTACCGTGGGGATCGGAACCGGTGAGCAGGACCGGGTAGGGGTGGCCCAGATTGCCGTGGACAAAGCCTACCGCAAACTGGCGGACCGGTATTGTTTTGAACAGTACAATAAAGGGTTTGCAGACCTCACAGACCAGGACCAGCAAAAGGAAATTGAAACACAGGTGGCTGCGGTCAAAGGCGGTCTTATGGGCGCTGCCATGGTGTCAGATGCATTTTTTCCGTTCCGGGACGGCATTGACGTGGGACTTAAGCAGGGGGTAAAGGCGGTGATTCAGCCCGGAGGATCACTTAACGACCACCAGTCCATTCTGGCCTGCAACCAATATGATGCCGCCATGGTGTTTACAGGACAGCGGAGTTTCAAACATTGAAATCTTCCATACAGGCCCTTGACACAATTTTTCATTCACAGGAACCTGCTTCTGAACAGCAGTTGTCCAGGCTGTTTGACGATATAGGTGTCCCTGGCGACATATGCTGGCGGGTGGTTTTCCATATGATTTTCGAGCCGGGGGCCACAGGACAATCCGGAGCCCAACAAAAAAATATCAATCACAAACTGGAACAGGTGATGCGCCAGGCACTTGATATTGCCGGAAGGGCTGCATTTTCCAAACAGGCATTGCTGGATTTGATGAAAGAATGCCACACCGCATTTGTATCGGTTTGCCATAAAGAACTCTCCGACGCCCTGAATGATCTGGACGAGTTTGCCAAAGAATTCAAAACCATCTGCTTATCCCGCCAGGATAATATCAAAACACTTGAACAAGAAACCCTGGAAACCGTTGCCTCGGACCTGGGCATCCGGGATAAAATCCAGCAGGTCAAAATCCGGTTCAGGCATACCATTGAACAGTTTCAGGCAGATGTGGTTAAACTGGACAACCTGAACAACACCGATCACCTCACAGGGTTATACAACCGCCGGTTTTTTGACAGGCAGCTGACCCTGGAACTGGACCAGGCCCTGAAGGAAAAAACCTGGCTCCACCTGCTGATGGTGGATATTGATAATTTTAAAGGGTTTAATGATACCTATGGCCACCAGATCGGAGACCAGGCATTGAAAACCGTTGCCAAACATATTCAGGCTGCCTGCCGGACTGAAGCTGAAAAAATCGGGATATATTTTTTTCCCACCCGATACGGGGGGGAAGAATTTGCCGTAATCCTGCCCGCTGTGGAGCCGGGGCTGGCGTTTACCATTGCAGAGGCAATCCGGAAAAAGATTCACCAGTATACCTTTGTTATTCGCACCAGTGACGGTACCATCAAGCATAAGGGACTGAATTTGAGTGTAAGTATCGGCGGAGCAGCCCTGGATCACAGAGGAACTGCAGGTGTGGCTTCCAGGCGGGAAACTATGATGAAACAGGCGGATGCTGCCATGTATGGGGCAAAAAAAGCAGGCAAGAATCAGGTAAAAATCGGGTAGAAAATATCAGACAGCAAACAAAGACAGCTGGTTCCGCCGTGCATCCACATGCTGGATGGTCACCTGGATAATATCACCGGATTTCAGTTTGAGCCCGGAAGTCGGCAGCCTGGCCTCAATCATGAATTCTTTAAGCAGAATATTGTAATAGTCTCTTTGGGCATCCAGCACCATGGCTTCAATGCTGGTGCCCCGAAGGGACTTCAAATATTTGAGCAGCCAGTAGCGCTTTCTGGCCCCCTGGATCCGGCCGGCATTGGCCATGGGACCGGACACAGCAGCAAGTATATCTTCCAGATCATTTTTTGAATAGGCAGGGTTCATTCCCAGGACGGCCTTGATCTGACGCTGGGTGAGCAGGTCATGGTACCGCCGTATGGGAGAGGTGGCAGTGGCATAGGCAGGGACCCCTAATCCGGAATGGGTCTGGGGGGTGGTACTGACCACGGCCCGGCTCAAATGTCTGCGCTGCATAAGGTTTGGCAGCAGGGCGGTTTCAACTCCTTTGAACAGCCGCTGCCCGGGTGGAGGCTGGGACCGGAATACCGCTGGTACCTTATGGTCGGCAAGGAACCTGGCCATCAGGGAATTGGCAAAAATCATCATTTCAGACACCAGCATCCGGGAAGGGTTTTCCCGGTCCACCTTGGCATAGCGTATTTCCCCGTTTTCCTCTATCCATACATTGACCTCGGGCAGGGTGATCTGCACGGCACCGGCTTTAATGCGTTTTTCCCGCAGCAGGGTGGCAATTTTATAAAGGCTGGTGATGGGATCATCCTTGCCGTTAAGAATATTGGCCTCGGAATAACTCATCTGCTGGTGGACCCGGATGATGCTGGGAACAATTTTAAAATCAAGCACTTCGAAAAATCTGTTCATCTGGACCAGGGTGCTGATGCCGGGCCGGTTCTCTCCCTGCCGTAAGCTGCACAGGTCCTCGGAAAGGTCGGCAGGCAGCATGGGCAGTTTGTCATCAGGCATATAGATGGAGCTGGCCCGCTGCCGGGCAGCCAGATCAACCGGGTCTCCGGATTTGATATAGGCACCCACATCAATGATATGGATACCCAGGCAATACCCCTGTTCTGTTTTTTCAAGGCTGATGGCATCGTCATAATCCATGGTGGACTGGCCGTCAACGGTAATCAGCGGAATGTGGGTGAGATCTTTTCGGCAGGGATCCTGAAAAATACCTGTGTGGGTCAAAGACAGTTTTTTGCTGGCGGCTGTAACGTCGGGGGGAAAAACAGTGGGGATTTCCATGGCCAGAAGATCAATGTTTTCATCCGGGTGCCAGACACCTGCCCGGACAAGAAAGCCAAAGATGGGATCGGGTGAGCCCATGCCGGCATTTTTGACCATCTGTCTGGCCATGGCGGCATGGCCGGCATCATTTCCAAACAGATAATAGGTTTTGAGAATATCCAGTATTTCAGAATCACAGGTATCCGGGTCTTTTGATTCCGACTGCATGGCAGTGAGCCAGGCCACCCCTTTTTGAATCAGCCGGTCCCTTTTTTGGGCTTCCTGGATCTGTCTTTTTTTTGCCGTCACCTGTTCAGGGGTATATGGGGTAAAAAGGATCTGGTTGAATTTAAAGTACAGCCGGTCATTGAAAAAGGCCCGGAGAACTGCAGCCTCGTGGTCTGCAGTATGCGGGGGATCAAAGCAGAACATGGTCATGGCGGAAATATCGATATCACCGGATTCTTCATGCAGAATCTCCCATAATTCTTTGATATCTATCTGTTCGGACAGTTTTTTTCGGGCTTCAGCCACTGTCTGGAGGTGATGTGTCAGGGTGTTTCTGGGCTGGTCTGTATCCAGACGTACCTGTGATATATGGGCAAGCCTTTTTTCAGAAAAGCTGACTTCCCGGCTGTTTTCATTGAGTAATTTGAGCTTGCCCTTTTTCTCGCTTAATATTACCGCTGCTATGATTTTTTGTTGATCAATGTATTCAACAATGCTG
>DATFKQ010000135.1:0-30259 GCA_035268565.1 Desulfotignum sp.
CTCAGTGATATCATGAAAAATACAGTGGGTCTGCTGAAAGTCTCCTTTTTTATCCCTGCTTATCTTTCCGGTAAAAGAAACCAGAATGCGGTCTCCGTTTTTCTTGACCATTTCAAACTCAACACCCAGAACTTCGCCGATGGACTTAAACCGCGGAAAATTTTCCTTGAAATGACCCCGCCAGTCAGGATGTAAAAAATCAGCAAAGGATTTGCCAATGACTTCTTCTCTGTTATATCCAAGGGTATCAAGCCAGGTTTGGTTGACAACAATGAAATGGCCATTTTCATCCAGTGATTGATACCCGAGCGGGGCTTTTTCATAAAGCAGCTTGAATAAGCTTACATTTTTCTGCAATGCTTCCTTGGAAGATTTGTACTTGGATTCAATTTTTTCAAGTTCCCGGACCCGTTTTTCCAATTCTTCATAGGAAGGTTTTGCTGTCATGTTAAACCCTTTTTAATTGTCCGAAGTATGGATTTTTTGATGTTACATATTTTTCTGGCTGATAATAATGCTGCTTTTGAGTTTATCCAAGTTCACCCCCCTTTGTTAAGACACAGCTCTCCTTCGCGCAAGTGTCTTGCAACCATGATTTCTAAACAATTCGACCATATCAGGTTTTGAATTCTAATGGTATCCCAAAATAAATGACCCTGGAAATTTTTATCCATAAGATAATAATTCAGGAGCCACCAATTTCTCCTTGTAAGATATTATAAGCATCGGCTGATGGCAATCAACATTAGACCATCATCAGCGACGATTGCACTATCAGATTAGTTTACCCCATAAATAGGCTATAAGAAAATGTGGCGATTCCTGCATTTCCCGGAAAAATATTGTGTAGTTCATTTGAATGGAGGCTGGTTCTATTGAAAAATTCTAACAAGTAGGAAAAAAATGAATGACATTACCGTCCTCAAACCGGTAAATGAAAAATGGAATAAGCTGGGTCAAGAAAGGGTTACTCATTTTGGCAGCTATAAAAACTTTAAAAATCAATAAAGAATATCAGAATTGGTTCAGAAATAGGGAGGTAAGATTTCAAGCAGCAGCCTGATGGGATGAGACATTTACGTCCGCAAAGGTCGAAATGTTTTTGTTTCCATTTGACAGGAAGGGTTTTGCTTGCCATTTTTATACAGTATGATCTAACAGGGTCGATAGAGGAGATACATGAAGCAGACAGTTTTGATATATGCGGCGGTTGCAGGGATATTTTTGTGGCTTTTTGCCGGGATCCTGCCTGCCGGGGCAAAAGAAACCCGGATTTTGTTTCTGGGTGATTCCATCACTGCAGGGCTGGGTGTGGAAAAAGAGGCGGCTTATCCGGCCGTGGTGGGCAGAATGCTTAAACAACAGGGGATCGCCGATGTAACCGCCATCAATGCAGGCATCAGCGGTTCCACTACGGCATCCGGGGTTTCCCGCCTGAAATGGCATCTCAAGACCAACCCCCATGTCCTGATGCTGGCACTGGGGGCTAATGACGGACTACGGGGATTGTCTCTGGAGAATATGGCTGAAAACCTGGGTGCCGCCATTGCTCTGGCCCTGGAAAACAATCTGTGCGTGATCCTGGCGGGCATGGAGATACCGCCCAACTACGGGCCGGAATACACGGCGCAATTCCGGCAGGTTTTCCGGGACCTGGCGGAAAAACACGGCATCCCTCTGATTCCGTTTCTTCTGGACCAGGTGGGCGGGGAAGCAGACATGAACCAGGCGGACGGGGTTCATCCCAACAAGGCGGGCCATCGGCAGATCGCTGCAACAGTACTGCCATATATAAAGGCGTGCTTATGATGCTGGCCGTGAACCAGGTGGATAAGTTCTTTCACCTGCCCGGTTCCGGCCGGGTGGTGGTGCTGGACCGGGTGAACTTTTCTCTGGATGCCGGCCGGACACTGGCCATCACCGGCCATTCCGGCAGCGGTAAAACAACCCTCCTGTCCTTGATCGCCGGCCTGGATACCCCGGATGCCGGATCTATTCTCCTGGACGGCATTGACATCTGCCAGATGAACGAGGCAGATCTGACCCGGTACCGTGCCCGAAAAATCGGCATGATTTTCCAGTCTTTTCATTTGATGCCCCATCTTACTGCCAGAGAAAACATCAGCCTGCCCCTGGAAATTCTCAGGCAGGACCGAATTGATGCCCGCACCGATGCCCTTTTAGAGCAGGTGGGGCTGACCCACCGTGCCGGACATCTGCCGGGCCAGCTTTCCGGCGGGGAATGCCAGCGTGTGGCCATTGCCAGAGCCCTGGTTGTCCGGCCTGCCCTGATTCTGGCGGATGAGCCCACCGGCAACCTGGACACGGACACGGGAAAAAAGGTGGCAGATCTGCTGTTTGATCTGGTGCAAAAAGAAAACAACACCCTGGTGGTGGTGACCCATAACCAGGGTCTGGCCGACCGGTGCCATCAGGTGAAAACCTTGTCCCGCGGGAACCTTGCCTGATGCTCTGGGTCCGTCTGGGCATCAGGGAACTGCTCCGGAACAAAGGTTTTGCCCTGTTTTTTGTGGCCAACCTGACAGTGGGACTGTGCGGGTTTGTCGCGGTCCAGAGTTTCAGCCGGTCCCTGGACCGGCATCTGGAAGATAACCTGCGTACCATTTTAACGGCTGACCTGGTGCTCACTGCCAACACCCCTTTTACCCGGGCAGAGACAGATCTGGTGCACCGGGTTCTGGGTCCGGACCGGATGCAGGCCCGGGTGATCCGGTTCTTTACCATGGTCAGGACCAGTGAATCCACCCGGCTGGTGCAGGTCATGGCAGTGGATGCATCCTATCCCCTCTACGGCGGATTTGTCCTGGAACCGGGCACTCACCGTGCCGCCATCCATGAGGGACCAGGCGTTTTCATGACCCGGGATACGGCCCTGGCTTTGGGCATCCGGAAGCAGGAGACCGTCCAGGAACCAGGTCTTTCCAGCGGTACCGGTCCGGCCCGGAATCTGCTCCTGACCCTGGGAAACAAGGATTTTTTTGCGGCCGGTTTTTTTGCCGATGATCCGGACAAGGCTTTGACCACCCTGGAGCTGGCCCCCAAACTCTATGTGGGCATCGCCCAGCTGGCAGGCACCGGGCTGCTGGATTTCGGTTCCAGGGTCCGGTACCATACCTATGTACGGGTAGCCCCGGACACAGATGTACCGGCCCTTTCACAGGAACTGCGCCAGGGGTTTGCAGCCCTGGCCCCGGACCAGCCCCGCATCAGTGTCCGGGACAGCCGGGATGTCAGCCAAAGCCTGTCCCGTGTCACCGGCCATTTCACCGGATACATGGCCCTGGTTTCTCTGGTGGCCCTGTTCCTGGCCGGTATTGCCGCCGCCTATCTGTTCCGGGGATTCTTAGGGGGGAAGCACAGGGAAATTGCCGTGCTCATGAGTCTGGGGGCAAGGCGGTCCGGGGTGTATGTCTATTTGTTCACCCAGCTGGTTTTTCTTGGTATCCTGGCGGCAGGCCTTGCCATTGCCCTGTCCTGGCTGCTGCTGCCGGTGTTTCCGGTGCTGCTCAAAGACCTGGTTCCCCAGGGTATACGCATGGAAATGGCGCCGATGACCTGGGTGATGGCCCTGGGGCTGGGGGGAATGGGCAGCATTGTGTTCTGTCTGCCTGTACTGGTGAGAATCCTGTCAATCAAACCCCTGGTGCTGCTCCGGGGATCTCTAACCGCACCAGGGGTGAAGGGTTGGTGGCAGACGGCAGCCTTTGTGCCCGGGATCGCCTGGTTCGGCCTGGGGGCGGTGCTGGTAGCAGGCGGTGTTACCACCGGCATCATTTTCACGGCTGGCTTTGCCCTGGCGTTTCTGGTGTTTGCCGGAGCAGGATGGCTGGGCGCCTTAGGGTGCCGGCATCTGGCCAAAACTCAGCATCTGGTGCGCAAAATGGCGTTTTTGAACCTGCACCGCAACATCTGGTCTTCTCTGGCCTGTTTTGTTACCATTGCCATGGGGGTGTTTCTGATCTGTCTCATCCCCCAGGTGCAAAAGGGGCTGCAGACAGAGATCCAGCGGCCCCAGGGGTTGAAAATCCCTGTTTTTTTTCTCATGGATATCCAGGATACCCAGACCCGGGAACTGGCAGCGTTCATGAAAACACAGCCAGGGGTCCTGGAAAATCTGTCCCCCATGGTCAGGGGCAGAATTCTCACCGTTAACAACACCCCTTTTCATGCCCGGGAAAACAACCGGGAAGCACAGGGACGGCCCCGACGCATGGAGCATAATTTTTCCTTCCGCAGGAACCTGGATACCTCTGAAACCATTGTTCAGGGAGGGCCTTTGTCCCGAACTCCCTGGAATTTCGGATCTGAAACACCTTTTGAGATTTCCGTGGCCCAGTCCTTTGCCGAAGACCATAACCTGGCCATCAATGATGTGATGGCTTTTGATATTCAGGGCATGGTGCTGAAAGGCCGGATCAAAAACATCCGCAAGGTGCGGTGGAACAGTTTTCAGCCCAATTTCTTTTTGCTGTTCCAGCCGGGGGTGCTGGATGATGCGCCCAAAAGCTGGCTGGGAGCCGTGTCCCAGGTACCCCCGGACCTGCGGCAGCCTTTGAAAAAAAATATTGTGGAAACCTTTCCCAATATTTCCATCATCGATGTCACCCAGATGATCACCACATTGACCTTTATTGCGGACCGCTTGTCTGTGTCTGTGCGGTTCATGGCCTGGCTGGCCATTGCAGCCGGCCTTGTGTCCATATTTTCCATTGCCCGGCACCAGGCCAGAAGCCAGGCAGTGCAGACCAACCTGCTCAAGGTGCTGGGGGCCGGATTTGCTGATATCAAACGGATTTCGCTCCTGGAATTCGGGAGTCTGGGATTTGCCGCCGCCCTGGTTGCCGTGCTTCTGAGTATCGGGTTTTCCCGGGCCGTATCCTGGTATTTTTTTGACAGCCTCTGGCAGCTGGACCTGTTGTACCTTACGGGCATCCTGGTGCTCACCACCCTGATCTGCATGGCAACGGCAGTGGCTGCCGCAGGAAAAATTTTAAAGTCCCGACCCATGATGCTGCTCAAAAAAACATGATCACTTTTTTTTTTCAGATGCGCTCCCGGGTAAGGTGTGATACGGTCACAGACCGAACATGTGACGTGAAAAGGAGGATTGTCCATGCGGCGAAAAGAAAAACAGATCACACAAACAGCAGATATCGAACAGATACTCAAACAAGGACAGGTGTGCCGTCTGGGTTTTGTGGACAACAATGTGCCCTATATTGTGCCCATGAACTATGGGTATCAGGACCAGGTCCTGTATTTTCACAGTGCCCCCGCAGGCCGGAAAATTGATCTGATACGGGCCAATCCCGTGGTGTGTTTTGAGGTGGATGAACTGGTGAAAATGAATAAAGCAGCCAGCGCCTGTGACTGGGGCGTATCATTCAAAAGCATCATCGGCACGGGCACGGCCCGGATCCTGGATACCCTGGCAGAAAAAAAAGCCGGCCTGGATATCATCATGGCCCAGTATTCAGACCGGTCATTTGATTATCCGGAGGAGAAGCTGGAAAAAACCGCCGTGATAAAGGTGACTGTCCAGGAGATGACCGGCAAGCAGGGGTGATGCAGTACCGCCCATCAACACATTAAAAATTGATCTGCCATTTGATGCCGTAATAGGTGGTTTGTGCATCATCGGCTTCTTTTCCGTCAAACCGGCCGATTTCGGGTACAAAGAATACCCCGGGGGCAAGGTTGACCGTTATATTGGCATACCAGGCCTGTGCCTCGTCCTCACCGGTAACGGTATCAAGATCGCTTTGGGTGTACCCGTAGCCAGCCTCAAAGGTGAACATGTTATTGAGTTCATAGCCGGCCACCACTGCATATCCCATGCTGTCGTTGTCGAGCAGGCGGGTGCCGGATACGGCGGCAAACCCGTCATCCCATGCATTGTCACCGTTAACGGAAAGTGCAATGAGACTGCCGACATTCCGGCCGGAAAAAAAAGCGGTATTGAAAAAAGCGGCACCAAAATGAAACATGGCTCCCCCCGCAAATACGTAGGATTCAATATCATAGGTGGTGCTGCCATTAGAAAGTTCGTAGGAATGATATCCGCCGGCTGCTTCCAGGGTGATGAAATCATGTGTCCAGGTATAACAGGCTTCAAAGGCCGGGATACTGACTTCAGAGGGGAAACCGGTGCCAAGATCGTTGGTGTCCGGTGCCACCAGCGCTATCTGGAAAGTGCCGAAGGTCAGTTTGAGCATGGGTTCACGTCCGGAGTAGATAAAACCCTGTGCATTCAGGTCATTGTCGGCACCATAGACCTGATTGGAATAAAACCAGTTCAGGGGAGCGTAGGTCTGTCCCACCAGAAGGGTGCCGGCACCAAAATGCCATTCTCCATAAAGGTTTCGCAGATTGACATTGCCGCCTGACGCGCCGTATTCAAAATTGCCGGTAAGGTCGTCCCCTGCCGTTACCACGGCACCGATGCGGGCATTGCTCTGCAGAGATATGTTGAAATTATCGGTATCATTGGCCGGGGTATCCCTTTCAACCTGAAATGCGGCCATACGGGCGGAACCATAAAAATGCCAGTCTGCTGCCGAGGCCGTCATGGTAAAAACCGTTGCCAGTGCAATAACAACAGCCGGAATTTTCATCTGCTTCTCCTTTAAAAAATCATGAATCATGAAAATTTTTTTGCAGGCCAAATGGTGCATCATGTTCAGGCAAAATCACGATATAAGCCGACAGAAAAGCTGTCAAGAAAAAATCATGACAAAAAAAGTCCTGATTGCCCATGAATGTATATATGCTGTTGTGCCGGTTGGCTGGAATTTTCAGGCGGCCTTGAAATTATTGTTTCTCTGTTTACCTTGGTTTCATAGAAACCGCTGGTTGAAAGGGGGTCTTATGCCATTTGTTTCCATACCAGGAATGCCCGGTAAATTATATGTGCCGGAGAAGCAGTCTGCCTGTCCTAAAAAATTCCCCTGTAAGGACTGTTTTTCCTGTGAACACTGTTCTGATGACCGGTGCCGGGTGTGCAGAGAGAAACACCCTCCCTGCTCAGACAGATGAAAACAGGAGAAAATGAGACGGGCCAGGGTTTTTTTCTGCCGTTCCGGCCTTCAGCTGCATCCTGCAGGCCGGGACGGTTGTCATATGGATGCACCTGCTTTTTTAAGGGGCATGGACAAAGAGGTCTGTTTTTTTTCATACCGGAAAAAAGGCGCTGTTGACGGTGGTTCCGGGGTGTTGCCCAGGATCAGATCACAGGCCTTTTCCGCCACCATCATGGTGGGGGCATAAATATTGCCGTTGGTAACGAACGGCATGACCGAAGCATCCACCACCCGCAGGTTTTCCACCCCGTGTACTTTCATGGAGGAAGGATCCACCACAGCCATGGCATCGGTGCCCATTTTGCAGGTGCAGGAGGGGTGCAGAGCGGTTTCCGCATCTTTGGCCACCCAGTCCAGAATATCGTCATCAGTCTGGATGTGGTTGCCCGGAGAGGTTTCACCGGCGTTGAATTCTTTAAAGGCCGGCTGGTTCATGATTTTTCTGGCACACCGGACGGCTTCCACCCATTCTCTGCGGTCCTGTTCCGTAGACAGGTAATTAAAGCGCAGGGCCGGGTGTTTGCGGGGATCTGCTGACGTGATTTTAACGGATCCCACGGCATTGGAATACATGGGGCCCACATGTACCTGGTATCCGTGGTCCTGGCTGGGCCGGGAGCCATCATACCGGATGGCCAGGGGCAGAAAATGAAACTGGATGTTAGGATAATCCACATCCTGGTTGCTCCGGATGAATCCGCCGGCTTCAAAATGGTTGGTGGCTGCGGCCCCGGATCGGTGGAACAGCCATTTATAGCCGATGAAGGGTTTTTTCCACCATTTCAGTGAGGGGTTCATGGACACCGGTTTTTTGCTGGCATACTGGACATAGACTTCCAGGTGGTCCTGGAGGTTTTCTCCTACCCCGGGCAGATCATGGACCACGGGAATCCCCAAGGCGGAAAGTTCAGCTGCATTGCCCACCCCGGACAGCTGGAGGATCTGGGGGGAATTGATAGCGCCACCGCAGCAGATGACTTCCCCTGCCCGGACTGTTCTGGGCCGGCTGCCTCTGCCTTTGACAAATGCCACGCCTGTGGCTTTTTTGCCGTTAAAAGTGATTTTCGTGGTCAGGGCCCGGCAGACCAGGTCCAGGTTGGGCCGCTGTTTGAGAACAGGATGCAGATAGGCCCGGGCTGCGGACAGCCGCCGTCCCCTGTGGATATTTCTGTCGAATATGCCGAACCCTTCCTGCTGATACCCGTTCACATCATTGGTCAAAGGATATCCCGCCTGTTGGGCGGATTCCAGAAATGCCTGGAACAACGGGTTTTTACAAGGTCCGCTTTCCAGGATCAGGGGCCCTTTGGTGTCATGGTACTGGTCCGGCCCTTTGAGCCGGTTTTCCGACCGGATAAAATAGGGCAGGGTGTGGGCGTAATCCCACTGTTCCATGCCCGGCTGTTCGGCCCATTTTTCGTAATCCATGGCATTGCCCCGGATATAGATCATGCCGTTGATGGAGGATGACCCTCCCAGCACCTTGCCCCGGCCGTGGAAAATTCTGCGCTGGTGCATGAACGGTTCCGGTTCGCTTTCATAACACCAGTCATAGAATCTGTTGCCAAGGGGAAAGGTCAGGCCGGCAGGCATGTGGATAAACACATCCCAGATATAATCGGGCCGGCCAGCTTCCAATACCAGCACACTGCAGGACGGATCGCAGCTGAGCCGGTTGGCCAGCACACATCCGGCAGATCCGCCGCCGATAATGATGTAATCATATGATTGTTTCATTTTTCTGTATTTTTCCTTTTTTCCTGTCTGTTCCAACGGGTCTGTTGTGCATCAGTATGCAGCTGCCTCACAGGGCTGTATCTGCATTAACCGGGTATCTATTGTATCTTATCTGTCCGGCTGCTCTGGTTATGGGTGACAAGGCTGAGAAATCCACTGACCAGGTCATCCACGCCGATCTGGCCGTCTCTGACCAGTGCCTGAAGTGCCAGGCCCTGCAGAGCGGAGATAAAACAGATGGCTGCGGCCCGGTTGGCCGGTTTCGGGCAGATGCGGTCCAGGGCCGCCTCAAAGGCATCCACAAACCGGTCGTAGGCGGCCTGGACCCTGATGATCACCGGTCCCCGGATGCCGCTGAATTCGGCTGCCAGGGAGGCCAGGGCAATAATGGTATCCGGCTGGTTGTAGAATCGGTCCATGAATATATCCATGATCCCGTGGATCATGGTGTTGTAATCGGTATGTTCTTTTTCCAGAAAATCAGTATATTGTTTGAAGCTCTGGTCCAGTTCCGCCACCACATCATCCAGGATGTCGGCTTTGGAATTATAATGGTGAAAGACGGCTCCCGTGGTCATGCCGATGTGAAAGGCGATATCCTGGATGGTGGTCTTGTGGTATCCCAGTCGGGCGAACAGATGGGTGGCGGCCTCCAGAATCCGTTTACGGG
This sequence comes from Desulfotignum sp., assembly GCA_035268565.1. GTDB lineage: Bacteria > Desulfobacterota > Desulfobacteria > Desulfobacterales > Desulfobacteraceae > Desulfotignum. The sequence continues at coordinate 9,508 of DATFKQ010000135.1, forward strand.
TTTCAATGCGCTTGGCTTCCTTTTTGTTAACCAGTGACGTCATGATCCTATTCCCAGACGTTTCAGGGTGTCGGATCTGGGTTTTCCCGTGCTGTCCCATCCCCGGGCCGTATAGTAGGCCTGCCGCATCACGGCCATGTCTTTTTCAGAAATCTTATGTCCTTTTGCCGGACCATCCGGCAGGGGGTCCTGGACAAACCGCCGGGGCAGGGTGTCAGATGCCGGATCCATGCCCTGGTCCAGGTTGAACTGCCGGGTGAGATTCCAGATGCGCTCACCCACCTGGTTGAAAATGTCTGCAGAAAAGTCCGTGCCTGTGGCGGCGGACAACAGGTCTGCATAGGTATCGGCACTGATGCCGAAGCTGCCGAAATCGCATTTCACCAGGGTGTCGGTGCCGGCGGAATAATTCTGCAGCGCAATTACCATCTCTGCCTTTCCTTCCGGAGACAAAGGATCGATCTTTCTGCCTTCCCATTCACCGGCCAGTTCATAGGGCACAGTGAATCCCCGCTGGTGGCACCCGCCCCGGTCTGCTGTCATGTAGGCCAGTCCCATGCCTGACATCCCCCGGGGTCCCCAGGCAGGGGTTTCCAGGCCTTTGGTATGCAGGGCCAGATCAGCTGCACTGCCCCCGATTTCTTCGGCCGCAGCCCGCACCCCTTTGGCCAGAAGCTTTCCCAGACCGGACTTTTGAAAAGCCATGACCCGGATCAGATGCTCTGCTGCCGCCACATTGCCGAAGGTCAGGTCTATGCCGGTCGGGGGGGAGAGCAGGCCTTTCTGGCAGGCTTCCATGGCAAAGCTGATGAGACTGCCGCCGGACATGGTATCCAGTCCCAGCAGATCGCATAATTTCACCAGATGGGCCACAGCCCGGATATCGGATATCCCCAGGTTGGATCCCATGAGGGCGGCAGATTCATATTCCACAATATCGGTAACCATGCCTTTGTATTTTCCGGTTCTTATGGCCCCGATTTTCGCGCAGCCGATGGGACACCCCATGCAGGCGTTGGTGCCCAGCCACAGGTGCTTCTGCTGACCCTGGTCCCCCAGGGCCGCAGCCTTGTCAAAGGTGCCGAACTGGTAGTTCCTGCAGGGCAGAAGCCCTGTTTCACTGGCAAATTCCACAGATGCGGCTGTGCCGCCCTGTTTGAGGGTCTGCACATCCGGGCTGGCAGGCAGTTCGCCAAGGGCTTTTTCACAGGCTTTTTTAAACCGGCGGGGATCATGGATGCGCACCAGACGGCTGCCGCGCACGGCCACCGCTTTCAGGTTTTTGGATCCCATGACCGCGCCGGCACCGGCCCTGCCGGCCTGGCGGTTGAATTCACAGGCAATGAGGGCAAACAACACCCGGTTTTCTCCGGCCGGTCCGATATTGGCAATTTTAATGGTGTCATCATTGCATTCCGCTTTGATACGGCGGTTGGTTTCCAGGATATCCAGGCCCCAGAGGTGGTCAGCATCCCGGATCTCTACCTTTTCGTCATCAATCCAGAGATATACCGGTTTTTCGGCCCGGCCGGTGATGATAATGCCGTCATATCCGGCATATTTGATTTCCGGGGCAAAACTGCCCCCGAAATAGGAATCCAGAAACAGATGGGTCAGCGGGCTTTTTGTCACCACGCATCCCCGCATGGCAGGGGCTGATGTGCCGGTCAAGGGCCCTGTCATGAACATGAGCATGTTTTCAGGGCCAAGGGGATCTGTGCCCGGGGATAACCGGGCAGCCAGCAGTTTTGCACCGAATCCTTTGCCGCCGATAAAGTCTTGTTTCAAGGAATCAGGCACTGCCAGGGTGCTGCTGCTGCCTGTGGAGAGGTCAATGGTCACAAAGGTATCTGCATAGGCATCAGTCATTGGTATGCTGCTCCTTGAGAGGGTCTGAAACAAATTCCAGGGCCCCTGCCGGGCAGGCTGCCACACAGGCCGGATCTCCCTGGCACAGCTCGCATTTCACTGCCTTTCGGGTGTCCGGATCCAGGTGCACCATGTCCACAGGGCAGTACTGGACACACAGGGCGCATCCAACGCATTGTTCCGCATCAATCTGCACCACACCCTGTGTGGTCCGGGTGATGGCACCCACGGGGCATACCTGCATGCAGTAAGCATTTTCGCACTGGCTGCACACCACAGGCAGATGATACAGGTGTTCGCTTTTGTGGCGGATATTCAGCCTGGCCCGCCTGGGGTTGAATCCGCCGGTGAAAGCAAGGCTGCAGGCCAGCTGGCAGATGCTGCAGCCAGTGCATTTGTCAAAATGGGTATGGATAAACGGAATGATGGCTGCCTCCTTTTCGGGTAATTTTTTGGTTACGAGATATCACATATTATGTACTATGTAAATATTTTTTTTACGGCATTTTCACGATCAGTGCTGCTAATTTTTAACCCTAAAGAATAGATGCCCGTTTTCTGATGAGCTTGGGGAAGGGGTTTTTGCCTGGCATTAAAAAGTATAACCGATAGAGAAATGGATTTTTCCGGAATCTTCGCCTTTTTCCGGATTCAGGCGGTATCCGTAAAGCAGTCCCACAGGACCCACCGGGGTCATATACCGCAGACCCGAGCCTATGGTGAATTTAAAGTCTTCATTGCTGCCGGGTTTTGTGGTGTCCTTCAGGGAACCGGCATCGAAAAATACGGGCAGTTCAAAATTGCGGCCAAGATCAATGCGGGCCTCAATAGATCCGGCAATCTGGGTCTTTCCCCCCACCGGATCGCCAAAGGCATCCACCACCAGTTCATTTTCACCAAAACCCCTTATGTCTGAAATGCCGCCTAAAAAGAACAACTGGTCATCGGGCAGGGCAACATCATCGGAAAAATTCTGGATGGTGCCGTACATGGCCTGGAACGCGAGCACCAGACGGGAAAAGGGCTGGATATAGTATTTGGCTTTGACCTGGTATTTCACAAAATTGTCCAGGTCTTCGAGAATATCCCGGTTATAACCGGCCGATGCATTGACATACAGACCGCTGGTTGGTTTGACGTGGGAATCAACCGACGACCATGTAACAAAAGGGGTGGCTGCTGCAATGCCCCTGGGTTCGTAAACGTCGGGATTGACACCTGCCGTTGTTTGTGTTGCATACTGCTCCCTGGATTCCAGATTGAAAGTGGTGCCCAGTTTCAGGTTCGGTGTCACCTGTTTTTCAAATGACAATGCCGCACCGTATTTCCGGGAGCCGAAGTTCTGGTTCTTGGGCTCTTCTTCAGCCGCATATACATTGAAGTCCGAATAAATGTGTTTTGACAGAAAATCAAAATCGGTTATACCCAGGATAGTTTCATATCCGATCCCCGAGATATGGGCGTTCAGGTAGAGGCTTCTGTTGGTTCCCAGCAGGTTCCTGTTGGCGGCATAAACGCCCAGATAAGCATCTTTGGCTGTATCATACCCAAGTCTGGTTTCAAGCAGATAGGGTTTTTTCTCTTCCACCTGCGCCAGGAAAAACACCTGGTCAAGATTTTCCCGGATGCCGACAGCGGAAAAATCGGCCCTTTCAATGCACTGCATATTCCTGATTTCTTTTTGCAGGGTTACAAATTTGTTCAGGGAAACCGGTTCCCCCTGTTCAAGGGTATTGTGCCGCAGAATTACAGATTCTCTGGTATCAAAATTGCCGGTTACCCACACGCCCCCGTTGAAGGCCCTGGTTTTGGGATCCACCGCGAATATAACCCGGCGGTCTTTTCCATCCGGTTCAATGCGGGACTGGACATCTGCGTATATGAACCCTTTTTCTGCGAAAAATGAGACAACCGCCAGGCGGTCATCAGTTACCTGTGAGGGAATGAACGGGGTTCCTTTCCGGGTCTGGACCAGCTGCCGGATATCTTCATCAAACATGTCCGGCAAACCCTTGAACAGGACCTGGGTGACATGCCGGCGGTTCCCTTCAGTCACTTCAAATGCCACATCCCCATACACAACATCTTCTTTTTCGGCATCCTCCCATGCAACATCGGCTGAGACCTGCGTGTCTGCAAATCCCAGACCGGCATAATAGTTTTCCAGGATCTGCGTGTCATCCGGTATGATATCCGGCGCAAAGGGACCGTCATACAAAAATCCTTTTTCCCGGGTATTGAGAAGGGATTTGAGATTCTCCGCCTCCTGAAAGTCTGCGCCTTTGATAGTCGCGGACCTGACAATATAGCGGGTATTTTCCTTTATGTGTATCTGTATGTGCCGGACCGGTTTCTGATCTGTCATCCGGGTGTCGGAGGTATAATACACTTCACAGTCCCGGTAACCAGCCTTTTTGTATCTGGCTGTGATATTTTTTATGCTCCGTTTCAGCCCGAAATCGTTGCGGTTTCCCTTGGTCCAGATGGTTATGTCCTTTTTCAGGGTATAGGTCATAAATTCCGTGTTCCCTAAGAAAGAAAGACGGTACAGAGGCCCTTCTTCTATCCGGACCACCACCCTGGTTGATTTTCGGGCCATGTCGGTGTGCATGTCATAGGTGGCGGCAGCCTCGGCATATCCTTTTTTCCGGTAATATGCCACCAGGCTGTTGATATCTGCTTCCAGGTTCTTTTGTATGGTTCTTTTTCCTCTGCTCCAGAAAAACAGGGGAAGCTGATAGGATTGCATGCGCATTTTAAGCCGGGTGTCTGAAAAAACCGTATTGCCCGAAAATGCAATCTCCGTTATCCTGAGGGGAACATTTTGGGTTATTTCAATGCGTATGTCCATCTGAAGGCCCTGGTGGGATTGGGCAGTGATGTCCACCCCTGCATCCACATATCCTTTGTCTGTCATCAGGGTTGTGACGGATCTGGTGTTTTTTTTCACAGCGTCCGGATCAAAGGTGCTGCCGGTTCTGTAGTCAGTGGCCTTGATGACCGTATCGCTGAAAATGGGGAATGCACCGTCTACGGTAATTTTACGCACCAGCATAACCGGCAGCAGCTGGAATACAAGGGAAATTGATGCAGCATCCAGGTCCTTTTCTGTTACATCAATGCGGCTGAACTGCTTTGTCTGCTTTAATAATGAGATGCTGGTATCCAGATTCCCGGCATCGAACCGGTCTCCCGGCTGAAAACGGATCATTTTCATGGCCATGGCGTGCAGTTTTTCCTGTCTGGCTTCCGTTCCCCCGAGAATGTCAACCCGCACATCAGCAATGACCGGCGCAGCGTCATCTGCCTGGGACGGGACAGCAGGCAGCGCCAGGCAGAGAATCACCAGAAAACCAACAAGGACCGGCGACAGGGGGGGAACCAGCGAAAATTTTGTGTCTGACATCCGATCTGATCTCATGGCTGCTACCTGAACTCCAGTTTAAGGGTCACTTCCGTGCCGAAATCACCTTTTGAATCATTGAATCCCCTTAACAGGACATTTTCCAGCATTTTGTATTCCGCTGTATTGGTGTGGACGGTTGCCTCATCCTCTGTCTGCATGGAATAAAGGACTTTAACCCTTTCCGACAACTGCTTGCCCAGGGTAACACTCACCTTTGACCCCTGTCCACCGGAATCGTCAAGCCCCACCTTGAAAGTGTCCAGAGGGGTGGATGATTCCACACCTTCACTGACCATTTCCGAGGCTTTGTCCGTGATAACACCGGTATAAGATATGCCTCCCTCCCCCAGTTCCGCTGTGGTTTTGCCGATGAGCAGCAGAGACAGGATATCTTCGTGGGTTTCGGCAGGATCTGAATAGAGACTGAATTTGAGGTTGTCTGTTTTTCCGCTGACATCCATGTGGATCGTCCAGGCCCGTATACTGGTGGCTGCGTTCAAAGTGATTTCCGGATCGGTTTTAAAGGGATCTACAAAATCAATGATCCCTGTTTGAATCTCAAACTGCCTTTTGTGATACACCACGGTGCCTTCCAGGACCCGTGCCCGTCCGGTAAGCACAGGGGTATTTAGGGTACCGGAAATTTTGATATCAGGTTCCACCAGGATAAAGGCCAGGTTATTGTCCAGAACAAACGGTTCTTTGTAATCCACATCAATATCCAGAGAGGTTTTCCCAATCACGGGAACGCCGGAATCGGTCTTTGCGGTTTTGCCTGTGGCGGCCATTTTCCGGCTTTCCAGGGCCTCGGCCAGATCAAAGTTAAAGTCCCTGTAGTACGCCCCTTTGAGCAATAATACAGTACCTGTCAGTGCGGAATTTTCCCTGGTTCCGGAAAATGTCATATCTGTGTTAAAGGCGATTTGTGCGGTATCTTCCAGAGAAATGGCAATGTTGTCGGCTGTGAGTCTGGCCTGACCGGATACCGGAATAAATTTTTCCAGTTCCAGGTCCCCGGACATTTTCAGGCTGCCCTGGCCGAGATTTGCCTCCATGTTTTCAATGGTCAGACGGTGGTTGGACACCCTGACAGAGCCGTTAAGCCCGGATAAGGCAAGATTGACCCCGGGAACCGGATACGAAAGGTCTGACAGGACAAGCTGTGCAGTCACATCCGGCCGGGCAAAGGTGCCGTCCAGGTCTGCATCAAGGGTGACAGTACCGCCAGCCGGCTGCAGGTTGTCTGTGATTTCCGGGGGCAGGACCATGTTCACCCGGCCCCGGGACAGCATATGGCCGCTCACCACGGCCTTTATGCCGTGGATGCCGGCGGTCTTCAGAAACCGGTCCAGCCGGGTGTCTGCAAATGTCAGGTCCAGATCAAAATCTGCAGTATCCGGGTCGAAAGAGGCTGCAAGACCGGTTGTCTGATCCATGGTCACAGACAGATCCAGAAATTTTTTTTGATCTGTTCTGTTCAGATCCAGGACAGCCTGGATGGTATTCACAGGTATGCTGTTTTCAAGGGCAGCTGAGGAACTGCCGGCAGAGGCACCTGCTGAGGCAGGTGCCTCTGCCCCGGCAAAATTCAGGTGAATATCAAGGGCGGATTCCAGCATGTCCATAAACAGGTTTTCTTTGTCAGGGGATGTGGATGACATGGGCAGGGTGATTTTTTTTCCCGAAAGGGTCAGGGCGATATCCATCTGCCTTGTATCCTGTTTTTCACTGTCTGTGATATCTGCGGTAATGGAAAGGGTGCCGGCGGCCTGACCGGCGGTGTCCAGTATATGGCCGGGTATGAGGGCTCCGATATCACCTTTGGAACGTACCTGCCCGGTCAGGGTTCCGGCAGTCCCGGTGAAACCGGCTGTCTGTAAAAACGGCCCCACCAGGGTGTTGTCAAATGTCAGATCCAGATCATAGTGGGCATTTTCCGGATCAAGAACAGATGAGAGATTAATGGCAGTGCCTGCCTGCAGGTCCAGCCGGTTTTTTCCCAGATCTATCAGGGCCGTTATCTGTTTCACGGGCAGAAAAAAGTCATTGCTGCCGCCGATTTTTTTCAGGTGCAGCCCCGGGGGGGTCAGATCCAGAGCAAGGTCTGCGGCCAGATCAGATATGTGTACCTGATCTGTTTTTTTTGACCCGGCTGCCATTGGAATTTCCAGGTTTTTTGCATCCAGTGCCAGACGGCAGGTCTGCAGGATGCTGCCGGAAAAACCGGCATCCCCGTTCAAAGAGATCTGTCCGCCATTGATCCGGGTGTTGAAATCCTGGATACGGATATGGTCCGGGGAGACGGTAATTTTGCCGTTAAGGTCTGAAACAGTGATCCGGGGATCAGGCAGGTCCCAGGCCAGTTTTCTCAGGTCCATTTCTGCATTGATCACAGGCATGCCAACCGTTCCCCCTGCATCCGCGGCCACTGTCAGGCTGCCTTTTAGCGCATCCAGCTGATCTGCCACGTCCGGGGGCAGATCAGCCGGCAGTCTGCCTGCAGCCCGGATCCATCCGTCAATATCCCCATGGATACCCGTGATACCGGCTGCTGAAAGCAACGGCCCGAAGTCACTGCGTCTGAAATCAAGATCAGCTGTATAGGTGTTTTCTTCCATATCCAAAGCAGCTGCGAGTTCTGCCATATTTTCCAGGGATACAGATATGTTTTTTTCCCCCAGATCAATCTGTGCCCGGATTTTTTGAACGGGGATGGCCATGTTCTGCACTGAGGTCATGTCAAGGGTTGTGCCGGCAGCGTAGCCCAGATTTGTATCCAGATCAAATGCAATGGCGGTATCCAGAAACTGCAGGGCAATTTCCGGGTCAGCCTGGGCAAGAAACTGTGCGGGATTGATCTGGCCGGTGGCTTTAAGGGATACCTGGATCACCTCTTTAAGGGTAAATCCTTTGTCAAAAATCTGTGCTGTGCCTGAAGCTGTAAGCGCCATCTCCTGCCCCCGGACAAGGAACCGGTTGATTTCAGCCCGGCCGGTGTTGTCCAGTTTTCCTTGGAGATCCACAAGGTCCAGTACAATACCGGCAGCCCCAAGATCCCGGCCTGCCAGGTCTGCTGTTATATCCAAAGCTGTGACCGGTCCTGCAGCATGGACAGCTGCTGTCAGTTTTCCTGTGACCGGAAACAGACCAAAGGCACGGGTGGCGGCATCCATGTCTTCTGAAGCAAGGGAAATATCCATATCCAGGGTATTTTCTCCCATATGGTACCAGCCGGAAGCCTCTGCCCGCAGGGTTCTGGTTTCCAAGACCAGTGTTTCCAGAGTGCAGCGCAGGCTGTTTATTTCTCCGGACATGCGGGCATCCGCATCCATGGGCTCTGTTTGTCCCTGGTCCTGTTTGAACCGGGTAAGGGATGCACCCAGTTCATAGTCTGCTGCCAGGGTGGCCGGAAAGACCCCCTTGCCCCGGATGCGGCCATGGGAGGAAAACTGTCCTGAAAATCCGGGCAACCATGGGGCTAAACGGGAAAAATCTCCTCCCTGCTGGTCAAATGAAATCTCATAGGCCAGATGATCCGGATCCCCGGCAGGATGGAGAAACCCCTCAGGAAAAAGCGCTGACAGATCTGTTGATCCGGAAAAATCCATTCGGGCGCCCGGCAGGTTCACCTGCCCCTGTTCAATGGTCAGCACCTGTTCTGCCAGATTCATTGCCACATCCAGGCGGCCTTTTTCAAAGGTCTGTTTCATTTCCAGGTCCTGCCCTTGGATCTGCAGCTGCACAGACGGATTGTTCAGGGATCCGGTGCCGGTCATTGAAAGATCCACAGTACCCCCGAGATCCGGCAGGTTTTCTGATATCTGGGATACCTGGTCAAGATGTGCTGCTGCCGCAAGTGTCAGATGCATTTTCCGGGAGTTGAAAATATCTTTTACAGATCCGGATGCTGTGAGAACACCTATGTCTGCATCCAGGTCAATGGAAATATCATTTATATCATTTTCTTTCAGGGCGCCCGCGACTGTAAAGCTCCTGATATCAATGGCTGTACCTGCTTTGGACAGGGAGATGCCGCTGAGGTTGATAAAAATTTCCGCTGTCTGCTGCAGCAGATTGGCACCTGATATTTCCATGGTGACGGCATCGGCGGAAACCGTGTTTTCAGGATCAGAAAAGACCACAGACCCGTCAGTGATCCCGGCTTTTCTGATCTTTACATTCAAAGGAATGCCCGCCGCACCCCGGTCGTCAGCCTGGATTTCTCCAGGTACGGCATCTCCGGCAGCAAGGGCCTCCACAATATTGATTCGGCCGGTGCCGTCAGCAGTAATATGCAGTCTGGGCCGGTCAATATGCAGGTTCTGTATTTCCAGAACCTTGTCAAACAGGGCGCTGAGCCGGATATCCAGTTTGAGGGAGTCAAATGCCAGGCAGGTATTCCCCTGTGGATCCAGCAGCTGCAGGTTTTCCAGACGGAGAAATGAGCCGGCGGCCATCACACCAATCTGTTCTGCCTTCAGTGTGCCTGGGATCAGGGTGTTGATATGGTCAATCAGCAGATTTTTTGCATGGTCTGTGCGGCTGTATCCGTAAAGTCCGGCCATCAAAGAAACAAGGCAGATCAGAATGACAGCTGCGGTAACAAGTATTTTTTTTTTCATTATCAGATTATTGTGTTATTTTTCCAGTATTCGTTATCAGGTTTCAGCACCATCATCATGCCCAATACTATATCATACCCCCAAAAAATATCCCAATGACAAATTTTCCGACAGGTGCATACTTGACTTCCAGCGGGAAATCACATACGACTTTCGGGTATATCCGTATAACTTAAATTTTAAGTGGGGAACTGTGACAAAGATTCTGGTCATTGACGATGAACTGTCAATTCTTGAAACCCTGCGCATGTTTTTTGAAGAAAAGGGAATGACCGTATTTACCGCAGACACCGGTACAAAAGGCATGTTACTGTTTGACAGCAAGACCCCCCAGGTGGTGATCCTTGATATCAGGCTGCCGGACTGCAATGGGCTGGACATACTCAAATCCATGGTAAAAAAACAGATTCCTTCCAAGATTATCATGATCACCGCTTTTCAGGATATGGAAACCACCATCCTGGCCATGAAAACCGGGGCGTTTGACTATATCCACAAACCTTTGGACATTGACCAGGTGGAACAGGCCGTGGACCGGGCGGCCCGCATTATTGAAATTGATCAGAAAACGCCGTCATTGAAAACATTTTCAGATGCATCAGGGTCTCTGGAAATCATCGGCAGAAGTGAAAAAATGCGACAGGTGTTTAAAATGATGGGCCTGGTATGCACCCGGCAGGTGAACGTGCTGCTCCAGGGTGATACCGGTACAGGCAAAGAACTCACAGCCCAGGCCATTCACAGAAATTGCGGGTGCAGGGATGAACCCTTTATCGTGTTTGACTGCTCCGCTGTAGTGGACACCATTATTGAAAGCGAACTGTTCGGTCATGAAAAAGGCGCTTTTACCGGGGCGGAACAGACTACCAGAGGCAAAATCGAACTGGCCGGAAACGGCATATTGTTTCTGGACGAAATTTCACAGCTGTCCCTGAAAATTCAGGGAAAACTTCTGGGATTTCTCCAGCGCAAAGAATATACCAGAGTGGGGGGCACCTGTATTCTGAAATCCAACTGCCGGATTGTGGCCGCCTGCAACCAGGACCTGTCCACACTGGTGGACAAGGGATTGTTCAAAGAAGATCTGTATTACCGCCTGAAGGTGTTTACCATCAATCTGCCGCCGCTGAAAGAGCGGCTGTCTGATCTGCCGTTCCTGGTGGAACATTTTTTGAACAAAATCAACCGGGAACTGGGTACAGAGGTGACAAAAATCCAGGACGGGGTCATGGAAAGGCTGCGCAGACACACCTGGAAAGGCAATGTCAGGGAACTGGAAAACACCATTGTGCAGGCCCTGGTGGGATGCCGCGGCAATGTGCTGCTCAAGGATGATATTGACCGGATTTTAGATCAGCACAGGCTGGAACCCGTCCAGGGCCTGGAGGCATTTTCCCTGGCCCATGTGGAGAAAAACCATATAAACAGAACCCTTTCCCAGCTTGCCTGGAATAAATCCCGGGCCGCAAAACTGCTGCAGATCACTTTGCCCACACTGCGCAGCAAAATAAAAAAATACAACCTTGGTCCGGATTGAGTGCAGGTAGAAAATTTTTTTCCACCTGCATGGAAAAATTTTTTCTACATGGTGGGTAAAGCCAGGAGCCTCCTTCTCCTAAATCCGTTTGAAAAATATGACAAATCCTTGGCATATGAAGGGTATTCATTTATTTTTATTTCTTCATATGGGTGCGGTATGTTCTTTGCAATAATGATCTGCCAACCATAAAATCAGATGTCATAAACTGCCCGCGCCTTTTGTGCTCAACCGGTACGTTGCCTGCTGCTGATCTTCCCCGCTGCTTATAGGAAAAATGCAGATAAAACATGACCAATCATGGTGATGTTTTCAGCATAAGGAGAAAAGGTATGAAACGTTTCAGGTTGCATGTATGGTCTGCTATTGCAGTGTCAGTGGGAATCTTTTTGTTTTCAGGGTCTGTTATGGCCCAGAAACCCATTATTCTGGGAGCGCCTTTGTCCACTGCCTATCTTTACGGATGGGCTGCGGAACGGGGCATACGGCTGGCCGTGGATGAGATCAATGCAGCAGGCGGCGTATCTGTGGGCGGGGAAAAACGGCCCTTTGCCGTGGAAGTGATCGATACCCGGGATCTTGAACCCGGGGTGCCGGTAAGCGAGGCGTTGATGGCGGTGGAACGGCTGATTCTCAACAAGAATGCGGATTTTATCGTAGGCGGCCCCAACCGGTCTGAAGCTGCCCTGGCGGCCATGTCCCTTTTGTCCAAGCACAAACGGGTATCTATTGTCACCTCCGGGGTGCTCACCCCGAAGTATCACAAAACAGTGGCAGCCAATTACGACAAATTCAAATACTGTTTCCGGATTCACGGGGAAGCAGTGAATCTCATCGGCGAGATCATTGCCAATTTTGCTGATCTCAAAAAAGAGCACGGATTAACCAAGGTTTTCATTATGGCCCAGGATGTGTCCCATGCCAGGGGCGCAGCAGAAGTCATGGGAAAAGTGGCCGGTTCCAAGGGTTTTGAGGTCACAGGCACGGAAATTTTTCCCACGGGCGCCACTGATTTTTCCATGGCCCTGTTAAAGGCCAAATCAACCGGATCCCAGATCATCAATATCTGGATGGATATGCCGGAAAGCGCCATTCTGCTCAAGCAGTGGTATGATCTGAAAATCCCGGCCCTGCCCTTCGGTTCCACCCTGGCGGCAGCAGAACAGCCCGGATTCTGGGATGCCACCGACGGCAAGGGGGAATATACTTTGTGCAACGTGGTCAATGCGGGCAACGCCCCGTCCGAAGCCACTCCCTGGACTATGGAATTCTACAGCGCCTATGCAAAAAAATGGGGTGTGGAACCCGAAGGCCTGGGCTCTTCCTCCTCCTACATGGCAGTATATGCCCTCAAAGATGCCATTGAGCGGGCCGGCACCATCGATTCGGACAAGGTGGTCACCGCCCTGGAGCAGATCGATATGATGGGGGTATACGGCCGGATCCGGTTTGACCCCGAAACCCACCAGGTGATTCCATCCACAGATCCCCAGGAAGGGGCTGTGGGCTCCATCCTCCAGTGGCAGGACGGCAAACGGGTGGTGGTGTATCCCAAAAGCATTGCCAGGGGAAAAATTCTGCTGCCGCCATGGATGAATGAATAGGACAAATCAATAGGCGGCCAGCGGATTTACTGTTCTTTTGACACTTGAACCGGGGAAAATCGTGTTATGGAAATTCTTGTCTACGGGACCATCAATTCCGTGTCCCTGGCCCTGATGGGTCTGGGGTTCGCCATGGTGTACGGCATCAGCCGGGTGCCCAATTTCGCCCATGGTGCCCTGTACATTATCTGCGGGTTCGTCACCTGGACCCTGCTCCAGAAACTGGGCCTGCCCTATGTGCTGGCCATTGTGCTGTCCCTTGGTATAAACGGTATCCTGGGCATTCTCATGTACCGCCTGGTCCTGATCCGGGTGCGGGGCATGAACATCTCGGAAATCATCAGCTCCTATGCCATCGGCCTGGCCATTCTGGAGGGCCTGCGGTACGGGGGGTTCCGGGGCATGACCTATACCCTGCCCGTGTTCATGGAGGGCATGGTGGTTATCGGCGGGGTACCGGTTGATTATCACCGCATCGTGATGGTGGTTATCGGCATCCTGCTGGTGGCGGGATTGTGGTTGTTCACCCATTTCACCAAACTGGGCCTGGCCCTCCAGGGCATGGCCCAGGATGAGCGGGCCGCCCTCATGCTGGGCATCGATTCCGATTTCATGGCCATGCTGGCCATGGGATTCGGTGCGGTCCTGGCCGGGGTGGCGGCCATAACCATTCTGCCGCTGGGTAACATTGTGGTGGAATCCGGGTACCATGTGCTGATCATGTCCATAGCCGTGTGCATTGTGGGGGGGCTGGGTTCCTGGATGGGGGCGTTTTTTGCCGCCTTCATCATCGGGTATGCCCAGATTCTGAGTGTGGTGTTCCTGGGGTCCCATTTTCAGATGGTGGTGGCCATTCTGGCCATTATTCTGACCCTTATCCTGAAACCGTCCGGCCTGTTCGGCCAGCAAAAGGAACTGGAGGACAGGGTATGAGCAAAGAAAACAGAAGAAAAGAACGCATCGACCGGGGCATCAAGGTCCGGTCCGACGGGCTGTACGCCCTGATGTCCTGGCGGGAGATGGCCTACCTGATTGCCCCCCGGTTTATTCTGATTGCAGGGCTGCTGGCATTGCCGCTTCTCATGCCGGGCCTTTACTGGCAGCGGGTCATCTCCATTGTCTGCATTTACGCCATGGTGGCCATAAGTTTTGACTTTCTGGCCCATTATGTTGGGCTGGTCTGTCTGGGCGGGGCGTTTTTCATCGGTGTGGGCGGGTATATCGCCGGTATTTTCAATGCGTACTTCGGCATGCCTCCCCTGGTGACCATTCCTTTGGCCGCCATTGCCGGCGGGGCTTTCTGCACCCTGCTCCTGCTGCCCTGTCTGCCGTTGAGAGGCGTGTATTTTGCCATTGTCACGCTGATGTATCCCTTGTTCATGGCACGGATTATCGAGGCATTCGACCTGTTCGGCGGCACCGACGGGATCCTGGGCATTGACAGCTTTCCTTCCGCATTTACAGAGCAGTATTTTGTGGTGGGTATCCTGCTGGTATTCGTGTTCGGCCTGCGGCGGCTGGTGACCACGGACATGGGGCTGATATTTACGGCGGTAATGGACAATGACCAGGCCGTGCGGGCTTCGGGCATCAATATTACCTATTACAAGGCCCTGGCCGTGTTCATCGCCTCGGCCATGGGCTGCCTGGCCGGGGCCTGCCTGACCCATATCTACATGTGGTCCGGCATCTCCCAGTTTGCCCTGGATTTTTCCATCCTGCCCATTGCAGCCACCGTCATTGGCGGGGCCGGGACCCTGGTGGGTCCGGTGATCGGATGTCTCATACTGGTGCCGGTGTCGGAACTGCTGCGCGATTTCGGTACCCTGCGCATTGTTTTTTACGCCACCCTGCTGGTGGCATTCATATTGTTCCGCAGCGACGGTATCATGGCGTTTGCCAAAAGAAAATATGAACAGATTGAAAGGTGGACCCAGATATGAGCAAGCAGACCAGACAGGACCAGCCCATTTTGCGCATGGAAAATGTTTCCAAGGTATTTGGCGGGGTAACCGCACTGAAAGACGTCAATCTGGATGTGTTTGAAGGTGATGTCCTGGGCATCATCGGTCCCAACGGATCGGGCAAAACCACCATTGTCAATTCCATTACCGGTTTCATCACCCTGACATCGGGCCGGATCTATTTCAAGGGAGAAGATATTACCGGAAAAAAAGCCCATAAAATTGCGGATATGGGGGTAACCCGAACCTTCCAGATCATGCGGCCCTATTACAGCCTGCCGGCATTCAAAAACCTGGTGATCCCGCTGTTTTCTCCCAGGGCCAAACGCACCGGCGGATGGCGGGGCGGCGGCACCCTTGGTGACCGCAAGACCATTGCCATTGATATCCTGGAGGAGATCGGATTTGAAAGGGATTCCTATATTCCTTTTAAAACCACCTCCACTTTGCCCACAGGATATCTCAAGCGGCTGGAACTGGCTCGGTGCCTGGCACTTCAGCCGGAAGTCATCATCTGTGACGAGATTTTTTCCGGGCTTTCCATGAGTGAAATCGCCTCCATGGTTCCCTTGATCGAACGGCTCCAGGATGAAGGCATCACCATTGTGATGATCGAACACCGCCTGCGGGAATTGTTTCAGGTGGCCAACCGGATCATGGTACTCAATTTCGGGGAAAAACTGGTGGAAGGGGCACCGGAGGCGGTCATGGCGGACGAACGGGTCAAAGAAGCCTATTTCGGGTCTGAAAAAATGGAGGAGGTCATGATCTATGCTTGAAGCCACGGATCTCATGGTGTTTTACGAAAACATGCTGGCATTGAACAATATCAGCATTTCCTGCCGGGACAACCAGATCGTGGGGGTGTTCGGTGCCAATTCCGCAGGCAAATCCACATTGATGTATTCGCTTTCCGGCATTATGCTGGATATCCGGAAAAAAGAAAAAATGGCCGGCGGCGAGCGGATCACCCTCACCGGGCAGCTCTTGTTCCAGGGAGAAGACATCATGGATCTGAAACCCAGCAGCCGGGCCCGGGCCGGTATTGTGCTCTGCCCGGAACGGCGCCGGCTGTTCAAGGAAAGCTCGGTCATGGAAAACCTGCGCATCGGCGGGTATCTGGCCACCAAAGAACAGGCAAAGAAAAGCCTTGCTTTTGTTATGAACCTGTTTCCCGCCCTGGAAAAACTCAAAAAGCGTCTGGCCGGGTTTTTGAGCGGGGGAGAGCAGCAGATGGTGGCCATTGGCCGGGCCCTCATGGCCCAGCCCAGGGTGCTGCTGCTGGATGAACCCCTGCTGGGACTGAGCCCGCTGATGCAGGCCACATTGATCAGGGCCGTCAAAAAGATCCAGGAGGAAAGCGACATCTCCATCATCGTTGCCGAGCAGTATGCCAGACCGGTGTTCCCCATTGTGGATTATGCCTATATCCTGGAAAACGGGGCTGCGGTCATGGAAGGCACCAGAGAAGAACTCATGGACAACCCGGATGTGAAATCCGCCTATTTTGGTGTGTCATAATAAGGAGTACCAATGGTCGATACAATACCCCTTGAAAAAGAACTGTCCTATTCGCGGTTTGATCTGATGAGCGACACCTACCCGGACAACACTGCTGTGGTGTACCTGGGAGAACGGTTTTCCTACCGCCGGCTGCGGGATATGAGTGAGCGGTTTGCCGGAGGCCTGCAATCCATAGGGGTGGCCAAAGGGGACAAGGTGCTGCTGTATATTCCCAACTGTATCCAGTGGATCGTCGCCTTTCTGGGTATTCAGAAGGCCGGGGCGGTCATGGTCCCGGTGTCACCAATTTACACCTCCCATGAAATCGCCTATATGATCAATGATTCCGGCGCTGACACCATCATCTGCATGGACACCAATTACGGGTATGTCCAGGAAACCTTCGGTCAGACCGGTTTGAAACAGGCCGTTGTCACCAACCTCACTGATCTTCTGCCGGTGTGGAAGCGTGCCATGGGGGTGATCCTGGACAAGGTGCCCTCGGGCCGGGTAACCTATGATGAAAAGGTGGTGCCTTTCACCTCTGTGCTCAAGGCATCTCCCATTACAGACAAACCCATGCTCGATCCTGTGACAGATCTGTCCTATATCCTTTACACCGGCGGGACCACCGGATTTCCCAAAGGGGTGCCGGGCAACCATATCGGTGCCACCTCCTATATCAATGATGTCACTTTTGATGTGGCAGGAGAGCATCTGAAAGAAGGCAAAGATGTGTATATTGCCATCAACCCTTTGTTCCACATCATGGCCCTGGGATTTTTCATGGCCATCGGCCTGAACAAGGGCAATATGGTGGTACTCATGCCCCAGCCCCAGGTGGATGCCATCCTGGAATCCATCCAGCAATACCGGGTGCGGTGGTTTCTCGGGGTGCCGGCCCTGTACCGCATGATCCTGGAAAACGACCGGGTGGACCAGTATGATCTGTCCTCTCTGCAGTATTGTTTCTGCGGCGGGGATGTACTGCCCGGCAAGGTGATGAACCGGTTCAAGGAAGCTTACGGCCTGCCCATTTATCAGGTTTACGGGTCCACGGAAGTGGGCCATGTCACCTACAGCAAAATCGGTTCTGAACCGTCTTCAGGTTCCATTGGATACCCCCTGCAGAGCCGTGAATGCATGGTGGTGGATCCGGTGACCCTGGAATGTGTGGAACATGGGGAAAGCGGAGAGTTGTTTGTGTCCTCTCCTTATGCATTGAAAGAATATTACGGCAAGCCTGATGAGACCCAGAAAACCTATATCATGGTCAATGACAAGGTGTACTGCCGCATGGGGGATTATGTGTCCTGCCGGCCGGACGGCGAACTGGTGTACATGGAACGGTCCGCAGATATCATCAAGCACAAGGGGTACCGGGTGTCGGCATCGGAAATAGAGGCGGTGCTCCAGGACCATCCCACGGTCATAAATGCCTGTGTCATCGGCGTGCCTGATGAGAAAACAGGTGAACGCATCAAGGCCATTGTGGTGCTCAAGGAGGATGCCCGGGGCGTGGGCGGTGTGGAATTGATAAAGTGGTGTGCCGACCGGCTGGCCTCCTATAAAGTGCCGGGATATGTGGAGTTCCGGGACATGCTGCCCAAATCCAAGGTGGGCAAGCTGCTGCGGCGGGAGGTCAGAGACAGTGAGGTACGCAAAATCACCGAAAAAACCGCAGGATGATGCCATGACCTCTTTTGTGCACCATCACCGGGTACCATGAAAGCCGGGCTGTTTTCCTGGAAGATCTTTCTGGACCGGCACCGGCACCGGATTCTGGATGAATGGCAGGAAAGGCTCCACTCCCAGGTGTCTGCCCGTTATGCGGGGCGGCCCAGACAGGAGCTGGCCCAGACCACAGCCAATGCCTGTGATGCCTTCTGCCAGGTGCTGGCGGACAATGATTACACCTGCATCAACCAGTTTATCAGTGAAATTACCCGGATCAGGCTGGAAGCCGGATTTCCCCTGGCAGACGTGCAAAAGGCGTTTGAGCTGTTCAGGGAAATCCTGATTCCCATCCTGGTGTCGGAATCTCCGGAGCCGCTGCTGTGCCAAAACATCGAGGCGGTCAACCAGGGCCTGGCCTACACCATCCACCGGTTTTCCAGCCATTTCCAGAAAATGCACGAGACCTGTCTCAAGGATTACGCCCGGTGCCTGGAAAAGGATGTGGCAGCCAGGACCGCGGAACTCAAGGAATCGGAACAGCAGTACCGGCGTCTGGTGGAGGAGATCCAGGACGGGTACCTGGTGTTGAACAAAGAACGTATTGAATATGTGAACCCGGCCTTCTGCAAACTCCATGGCGTGACCCCTGACCAGGCCCTGCAAAAATCATTTCTCTGTTTTGTGGCAAAGGAAAACCAGGACATGGTCAAACAGATTGTCACCTGTGAAACTTTTGACGGCACTGAGCCGGATGCCTTTGAATACCTGCGCAGAACCCATGACGGCACCTGTCTTCCCACTGAGATCAATTTCAAGCCCGCCTGGTTCAAAGGCCAGGCCCACCATCTGTGCATTGTCCGAGACATCACCCGGCGCAAGGAAATGGAAAAAAAGAGCCGGGAAATGGAGCGCATGGCCTATATCGGGCATCTCACCGCCTCTTTGTCCCATGAGATCCGCAATCCCCTGTCATCGGTGAAAATGAACCTGCAGATCCTGGGAAAAAACGATGCCTTTGCCGGCAATGACAAGCGGCGCCTGGCCATATCCGAACGGGAGATCCACCGCCTGGAAAATATCCTCCAGCAGCTGCTGGATTTTGCCAAGCCCATGGACCTTGACCTGGACAAAATCGATATCAACCAGGTGATTCTCCGGTGCACCGAACTGCTGGAGGTCAAGCTCAACCAGCAGAATACCTGCTGCACCATCCAGACGGATGACACCCTGCCGCGTATCATGGCGGACAGATCCAAGCTGGAGCAGCTGGTGATCAACCTGCTGCTCAACGCCCTGGATTCGGTGGCGGACGGCGGCACTATCGTCATCACCACAGCCGCCCGGCACCTGGATACCGGCACCTTTGTCGTCATCCGGGTCCAGGACGACGGCAAAGGGGTTCCCGGTAATGCGCTGCCGTATATCTTCGAACCCTTCTTTACCACCAAGGCCATCGGCACGGGCCTGGGACTTGCCAACGTCAAGCAGATCGCCACTGCCCACCACGGCCGCGTGGAGGTCAAAGATATCCAGCCCCACGGCACCGCTTTTGAGGTGCTGCTGCCGCTGGTAAATGAAGTGGATCAAGCTACTTGATTTCAAATTATTTTCCGCTTTTCTTGCAATACACATAAATCGTGATAAAATGTGTATTGAAGTAAATTTTTAAAGGAGAGTTGTCATGAAACGCACCAATGTGATACTTGACGAAAAATTGATCGATGCGTGCATGAAAGCCACCGGCATGAAAACCCAAAAGGCTTTGATCGATCATGCACTTCGCGAGCTGCTCAGGCATGAAAAACAAAAAAAAATACTTGAATTGAAAGGGAAAATCGACTGGGAAGGTCATCTCGATGAATGGCGGCAGGGACGAACCGCATGATGGTGCTGGTGGATACAACGGTCTGGATCGATTTTTTTTCCGCAAAACCGGAACCGCATGTGAATACATTTGAAACACTCATTGCCGACAGAGAAGATATTTGTATTTGCGGCGTAATTTTGACTGAAATTCTTCAGGGAATCAGAGACGATGCCAAATTCAGTCAAACCAGAAAAATGCTCGGCAACGTGATTTACCTTCCCATGCAGGTTGATGACTACGTGAGGTCCGCACAGATTTATCGGCATCTTCGCCGGAAAGGGATTACCGTAAGAAAATCTGTGGATTGTATGATCGCAGCGGCCGCCTTGGTCCACGATGTTTTTCTGCTTCACAACGACAGGGATTTTTTACCGATCAAAAAGCATTTTGGGCTCAAGACATTGTAATGCATAGGAATACCACACATGCATACCCAGAAAATTGCCATTACTATGCCCACAGACCTGATTGCCTTTATTGACGAAATCAGCCGGCTGAAGGGTATGTCCAGAAGCGGATTCATTTCCGCTGCTTTAAAGGAAAAAATCATGGCCGAGAAAGAAAAACAGGTAAATAATGAATACGACCGGATCTTTTTCCTTTGACAGGCTTTTTCCGTGCTGTACCAGATAGACAGCCATGAGAACCTCCTTTTTCCAATTTTCATTCGAATACAAATTTTAACGGGTTATCTGCTGTTTGG